>JBMTLP010000031.1:0-14091 GCA_049433245.1 Pirellulales bacterium | reverse complement strand
GACAGATCCTCACGAACGACATAACCTGATCAGCGTTCCCGCCTACGCCGACCGCGCCAACGAGATGCGGGCCCAACTCTTTCGCGAACTCGAAGCGAGCGGCGGCCTGAACATTCCAGTGCGGGTGCCGGCCGGCGAGCGGCTCGACCAACGCAAACTTCCGTAAGCCGGCCCTGCTCTACCCCCAGCCTCCTTCTTCCGCACGTCGGCACACTCGTCCTATGCCAAGCGATCGGCCGCCACGACTGTTCTTTCTGCACATCCTCAAAACGGGTGGCACGTCGTTCTACCGCTTTCTGGAAAACAACTACGCCCGCGACGAGTCGATCCGCGACGATCGCTTTGCCGAACTGCATACCCTCAAGGCCGATCCGGAAGCCTTCTTGGCGAGACTTTCCGGCTTGCGGTTGATCACGAAACTGCACGTCGACTTCTCGCTTGTGGAACAGCTGCGGCAACGCGACCCTGCACTCCGCGTGGTCACGCTGCTGCGACAGCCGGTGCAGCGGTGCATCTCGATGATCGAGCACTGGCGACGGGTTCCAAGCGTGCACATGGCCTCGCTCGACCCTGTCCGCCAAGCACTTGTGCTCGAGGCTCGCACGATGCCGGTCCTCGACTTTGTCGAGAAGCACCAGCATCGGCTCTCCGACCACCAGACCAAGATGCTGGGCGGAGAGGCAGACCACACTGCCAATCCACCCCGCGGCGAACTGCTCGCGAAGGCCCGCAAGAACCTTTCGTCGATCGAGTATGTCGGGCTCACCGAGCGGATGCCTGAGATGGCAACCTGCTTGTCGTCGGCGATGGGCTTCTTCAACTCCATGAGCAGCGAGCGGCTCAACGTCACCCGCGAGGATCGGCAGCTCTCGGCTGCGGAGCGATCGTTGGTTGCAGCCCCGCTCGCCGAACTCAACCGAGCCGACGCAGCGCTCTACGCAGAAGGAGAGCAGCGGTTCTGGCGACTGCAGCAGGCCTGGAAGCATGCCGCCTATCACTGCAACTCGTCTTCACCTCTCCTGCCGCTCGCGGTCGGCGAGCGCTTCCGCACCACGATGGACGACCCGCTCATCGGCGATGGCTGGCACGAACGGGAAGGGAGCCCCGAGCAGTCATGCCGCTGGGGAGGGCCGCAGCGGTTCTCGTCGCTGTGGTTCCCCCACGCCGCGGAAGGGATGTTTGAGCTCAAACTGACAATCCTGTCGGTGATCAGCGACGAGGTGCTCGCCAGCATGCGGCTGTCGCTCAATGGCGTGGCCGCCCCGCACCATCTCTCGCACGCCAACGGCAAACTCGTGGCCACGGCATCGGCATCCCTCCCTGTATCGAACGGCCAACCGCTGCACCTCGAACTGTGCTTCGACTCAACGCGTTCCGCGTTTGACGTCGCGGGCCTCGACGACCACCGCCAAAAGACGGTGGCGGTCGAAGCTGTCGAACTGCGTCGGATCGGATGATCACGGCGATCCTGACACCGGCCATCAGCTCGCTATCCGTTCCTCAACGACCGGGTTGGTGAGGCTGCCGATCTTCTCGATCTCGATGGTCACGCTGTCGCCGGCTTTGAGAAACACCGGGGGCGTGCGGGCGAAGCCGACGCCGTGAGGCGTGCCGGTGAGGATCACGGTGCCGGGCCGCAGCACGGTGCTCGCTGAGAGAAACTCAATCAGCGTGGGCACGTCAAAGATCATGTCGCTCGTGGTCCAGTCCTGCATCACCTCCCCGTTGAGCACGGTGCGAATGGAGAGGTCGTTGGGATTGGAGATCTCATCCGCCGTCACGAGCACTGGCCCCAGCGGACAGAACGTGGCAAACGTTTTCCCGCGGCACCACTGACCTCCACCACCATTCCGCTGCCAGTCGCGGGCAGAAACGTCGTTGGCGCAGGTGTAGCCCAGCACGTAGCCCAGTGCCTCGTCTCGCTTGACGTTGTGGCAGGTGCGACCGATCACGACCGCCAGTTCGCACTCGTAATCGACGCTGTCGCTCGCAAGCACACGCGGCAACACAATGGGATCACCGGGGTTTTGGACCGCCCCAGAGTTCTTCATGAAGAGCACTGGATGCTCTGGAATCGCCTGCCCTCCCTCGACTGCATGCTTGCGATAGTTCAAGCCGATGCAGAGGATGTCTCGAGGCTCGAGCGGGGCCAGCCTTTGTTGGGGCGTCACCTCGCGACCCGTGTCGCAAAGTTTGCCGAAGAGCTCTCCTTCGAGGAGGGTCACGCGTCCGTCGGCGTGCTGCTGGCCGAGGTGCTCACCGTCGGCGTCACGAAAGCGAAGAATCTTCATGGTGGGTGCAGAAGCCTCACGTCAGAATGGCAAGGTGGAGGAATGATGCAGCAGCCTATCAAAGCTCGTAGACCGCTGCCGCTGCCGCTCGCTTAACGCACCGCAGCCCGACGCCTCGACAGCGGTGCGACTGCGGGTCAGGATTGGTGGCGGATTGGACGGCCCCCTGAGGAGGACACGGGTGAACGACAACGAGTTCGTAGAGCCGCTGGGTATGCGGGTCTTGATTCGCAAAGACGAGGGCCGCACGACCACCCGAGGTGGGATTGTGCTTCCCGACAAAGCCGAGATTCCCACGATCACCGGCCGAGTGGTCGAGGTCAGCCTCCAGGTGGAACGCGATGCCGACTTCCCGATAGAGAAGTACGACAAGGTGCTGTTCCATCCCAAGAACTCGATCCCCGTCGACTTCGAACAAAACAACCTGCTCTACGTGGTGCCGATTGAGGATGTGGTGGCTGTGTTCCGCCGCTCCCCCGCAGCGAAGCCGCGTCGCCGCAAGAACTCCGACCAAGACGACACCACCTCGTCAGGCGAATGACCCGCTGAAGGAGCCCGCCTCATGGTCAAGTCGAGATCGCTGTTGTGGATGGTTGGATGGCTCTGCCTGCTTCCCTCGTCGGGCCGCGCGGAGAGCGAGCGACAGGCCACTTCGCCCGCGTCGATTCGCGTTGCAGACGGCTTCCAGGTGGAACTCCTGCGGTCGGCACGCGATGGCGAAGACTCGTGGATCAGCCTCTCGATCGATGCAACGGGGAGGATTTTTCTGGGGCTCGACTCGGCAGGTGCGGCTGTCCTTGAGCCGGCGGAGACGACCGACGACGGGCCGAGCGGCGACACGTTTTCTTTTCGCCGGCTCACGGGCACCGACGACCTCAAGCACTGCCGTGGCATCCTGGCCACCCACGAGGCGCTCTACGTGGTGGCCACCGACAGTCAGCAGGTGGTGCGGCTCTTCGATCGCGATAGCGACGGCACCTTCGAAGAACGGCAAACACTGGCGGAGTTGCCCTACGCGAGTCGCTACGGCCACGGCATGAACCAGCTCGTGGAAGGACCTGATGGTGGGCTGTTTCTGGTGATTGGTAACGATGTGCAGCGGCCAGCGATGCCAGCTGCCACCTCTCCCTACCTCGACCCTCGCGAAGACTGGATGCTGCCGAGCCCCCACGATCTCGGCCACGACGACCGGGTGGGCTACGTCGTTCGTTTCACAGCCGAAACCACCGGCGCACACGACGGCACCTGGGAGGTTCTTGCCGGTGGCTTTCGCAACCCGTTCGACCTCGCCTTCAATCGCGACGGCGAGTGTTTCACCTGGGATGCCGACATGGAATGGGATGCTGGGCTGCCCTGGTATCGCCCCACGCGACTCAATCACGTGGTAGCCGGAGGTGAATATGGTTGGCGATGGGGCAGCGGGAAGTGGCCGACATTTTTTGCCGACAGTCTCCCCTCCACACTCGACACCGGCTTCGCTTCGCCTACGGGCATGCTCTTTGGCTACGACACCGACTGGCCAGACCGCTACCGCGACGCTCTGTTCATGGCCGACTGGCAACACGGTCGGATGCTGCTGGTCGACCTCGTGCCTCAAGGATCGACCTACACCGCCACTGCCGACGTGTTTCTCGAAGGCTCACCGCTGAACATCTGCGACATGGCGATCGGCCCCGATCAAGCGATGTATTTCATCACTGGCGGCCGCGGCTCGCAGTCAGGCCTCTACCGCGTCACGTGGACGGGTGAGAGGGACGATCCCGAACCGAACGCCATCAACCCGGCCGCAACGGCCGTCGCAGCAGCAAGCAGGCAGACCCGCCGTCGGCTTGAAGACCTGCAGCGTGATCCAGACCCTGCCGAACTGTGGTTCATCACCAGCCATCTGGGTTCGCCCGACCGCTGGCTACGAACGGCGGCCCGCGTGGCCCTCGAGCGGCTGCCGACCTCGTTGTGGCAGGATCTTCCCCAGCAACTCGACGACCCACAGGCACAGCGAACAGCGTCGCTGGCTCTCGCACGGCAAGGCTCGCCCGACATGGCGGCGTCCGTCCGCACCGCCGCCCTCGCCGCAGACTGGTCGACCCTTTCCCCCGACGCGCTCGCCGAGACGCTGCGGACGCTTGAGCTCTCGCTGCTCAGGCAAGGCCCTCCTTCCGAAGCTGATCGCGATGCAATGCTCGTCCGGCTTGCGGCAATCGATCCCAAGGAGAGTTTTGCCGTAAGCTGGCTCGCCGGAGAACTGCTCGTGGCCCTCGAGAGCGAGCAGGCCATCGAGTGGCTCCTACAAGGACTCTCGCGCGCGGCAACGCAAGAAGAGCAGATCCAGTTTGCGAAATCGCTCAGCCGTGTGGAGCAAGGCTGGACGCAGGAGACGGCCGGCCAGGTGATCTCCTGGCTCGCCAGCTCCCGCGGCATGCCTGGCGGCCGCTTGGTGGAGACTGCCTGGCAGAACCTTCGCAGCGATTTTCAACAGGCGTGGTCGGCGGAACTGCTCGCTTCACTCGAGGCGGCGTGGGCCAAGCTCGACGGAGAGTGGTCGAGCGACGGCGTAGCGGCAGGGCCAGCCCGCCCCTTCGTCCGGGCGTGGACAGTGGACGAGGTGCTGGCTGAGGTCACCACCAACGAGGCGAGCGTCACCTCGCAGGAGCAAGCGGCGGGGCTCTCGGTGCTCGCCTCAGCCGGCTGCCTGACCTGCCACCGCTATGGCGACCGGGGAACCCACACCGGTCCTGAGCTGACACATGTGGGCCGCCGGCTCGACGCGCGGGCGCTCTTAGAATCGATTCTCGAACCCTCTCGACAGATCGATCCGAAGTATGCCCTGGCCACGCTCCTGCTCGACGACGGCACAGTGATCACAGGACGGGCGGTGGGTGTGAACAGCCGAGACCTCACGATCGAAATCAATCCGGTGACTGCCGAGACCGTCATCGTCAGCCGCGAGCGCATCGAGCAGTCACTCCCGACCGTCCGTTCGCCGATGCCCGAAGGCCTCCTCAATGGCTTTACCGCCGAAGAGATCCTCAACCTGCTGGCGCTGCTGCGGACACCGTACGGTTCGTCGGCCTCGACTCCCTCGGCCCCCTGAGGTGTTCCGGGCGGGTGGAACGCGAACGGCCCGTACAAGCGCGCTCGCTTTCAGCCAGGCCTCGCAGATCATGCGATACTGCCGGCATGCACCGTGAGCCGCTTGTCCGCCGCTTGCTCTCTCCGGAGGCCTACCCGCACCAGGTGGAGAACGTGCGCCTGGTCGAGACGCACATCTCCTGGGTGTTTCTCACGGGCCAGCATGCTTACAAGGTGAAGAAGCCGGTCAATCTTGGGTTTCTCGACTTCAGCACCCTGGAGAGGCGACGGCACTTCTGCCAAGAGGAGGTGCGGCTCAATCGCCGCTTCGCCCCGTCGCTCTACGAAGCAGCGGTACCGATCACGGGCTCTCCCGACAAGGCCCATGTTGATGGGAGCGGCGAGGCTACAGAATGGGCTGTGCGGCTCGCACAGTTTGATGAAGCGAGTCGACTCGATCGCGTGCTCGATGCCGGCGAGCTTTCCCGCGACGACTGCGACGATCTCGCTCGCGCCATTGCAGATGTGCAGGATGGGTTGGGCGTTGCCAGCCTCGACACGCCATGGGGCACCCGGAAGACGGTGGCCGAGACGATCGGCATGAACTTCAACACGCTGCGAGTGCACCGCAGCGACCTGAGCGATCGCATCGCCGCGCTCGAGCAGTGGGTGGAGCAGCAACTTGCCGCACAGCACGACGCCTTGGCGAGCCGCCGAGCGACAGGCCGCATCAGGGAGTGCCATGGCGACCTGCACCTCGCCAATCTGGTGCGGCATGAGGGCCGGTTTGTGGCCTTTGACTCGATTGAGTTTTCTGAGGTGTTGCGATGGATTGATGTGGCGAGCGACGTGGCGTTCTTAGCCATGGATCTTCGTTCTCGAGGTCGCAACGACCTGGCGGCCATCCTGATGAGCAGCTGGGTTGAAGCCTCGGGCGACCATGCCGCCACCGCGGTCCTACCGATCTACATGGTGTATCGCGCTCTCGTGCGAGCGGTGATCGCGGCGATCCGCAGCTCGCAGCCTGGAGCAGACGTCGCCGCCGCGCATGCTGAGGGAGACCGCTACCTCGCGCTTGCGGAAACACTCGCCGCGCCCCGGCCGGCCAGGCTCTACGCCACCTGCGGTGTGAGCGGCTGCGGGAAGACCACCCTCGCCCGTGAACTCGTGGCTGCGACGGGAGCGATTCACCTCCGCAGCGACGTCGAACGGAAACGGGTGTTTGGGATGCAGCCCACCGATCGGCCTGCGTCGCCCGAGCATCGCGACAAGCTCTACAGTGCAGCGGCCACGCAGCAGACCTACGAGCGGCTGGCGACCCTGGCACAGCAGATCCTCGCCAGCGGCACAAGTGTGGTGATCGATGCCGCGTGCACCTCTCGCTGGCAACGCGAACAGGTCGCCGATGCTGCCGCGAAGGCCACGACTTCGCTGACCTGGCTTGCACCACACGTGCCGAAGCACACGCTGCTGGAGCGGGTCGCCGCTCGCCTGGCGACCGGCCTCGATGCCTCCGACGCCTCACCCGAGATCGTCCACCGCCAACTCGCGGCGTTTGAGCCGATCACACCCGAAGAGCTCGCACAGCACCCCCACTGCCGCCTTGTCCACAGCGTTGCCGAGTGCACACCGTCGCAGCCCTTGTCGTGAGGGAGTGCGGTCTGCCAAGCAGCGTCGCTCACCAACGCTCCGACGCATCGCCGACGCGAGCAAAACGGGGCACGGTCTGGCCATCGACGAGCACGGTTTCCACGAACATCGCCGCGGGCCGCACCCACAGGCCTCGTTCGCCATACTCCGCCCGGTAGACCACGAGGTCTTCCCGTGTCTCGCTGTGGCGGGCTATGCCAAGCACGGTGTAGTCGTTGCCTTTGTAGTGCCGGTAGCGGCCGGGCTGAATGTCACTCATGGCTTGGTCGCCTGTGTCGGGGGTATGGGCTGCGTGCCGGGTTGGTTGGCTTCGCTTGTGGCTGCGTGTCGCAGTTTCCGCCTCGTGATCCAGCAGCGATAGCCAAACATGAACCACAGGTTTGGCCAAGAAAACAAGAGCCTCGTCACGACGCCCCAGAACCCCGACTTGTGCTCGTATTCAATGTGCTCGTGAATCTCGGTTGACTCGGGGCCGAGCGGTGTGAAGGTGTGGGTGTGCTCCCACTTGGCAGCCGGTCCTTCCGCCTGCACATCGGTAAATCCGCGGTCTGTCACACCGCGGTGTACCGCCTTCCACTTCAGCGGCAACGGACCCACCCACAGCGTGAACCGGGAAACGGACCCTTCCGCCAAGGGCTCGAGGGAGTGCAACTGCACGATCGTGGGGGGAGGCGTGAGCGTTTTCAGCGCTGAGGTGTCGCGATGAAAGTCGCGCACAGCTGCAAGGCTCGCCGGCACAGTGAACCGGTAGTCAAAGATGGGCATCGCACGTTCCTCTGGAGTCGTTCCTCGTTATCGTATGGAGCACAGGTGGATTGCGGGATGGGCGAGAACATGCAACGTCGGCGGTTCGAGATCACCGGCCTCGTGCAGGGAGTTGGCTTCCGGCCATTTCTCTGGCGGCTGGCCCGGCGGTATCAGCTCGCGGGGTGGGTGGAAAACAGCCCGAGCGGAGTGTCCCTGGAAGTGGCGGGCAACCCTGCCGCCATCGACGCCTTCCTCGGCAGCCTTCAGGCAGAGCCACCGCCGCTGGCCAGGATCGACGCCATCATGACCTGCGCGGTCACCGCCGAACCGCTCGTCGCATCTTACGGCGGTTGGGAGTTTGTGATCCGACCGAGCGCTCGCGGCGGCGGCCTCTGTGCCGGCGTGCTCCCCGATGTCGCGCCGTGTGAGGCCTGCCTGGCCGAACTTTGGGATCCACGCGATCGCCGCTATCGCTACCCCTTTCTCAACTGCACCAACTGCGGTCCACGACTGACGATTCAAACCGCCCTCCCCTATGACCGACCGCAGACCACCATGGCAGGGTTTGCGATGTGCGAGGCATGCCGTGGGGAGTATGCCGATCCCGCGAATCGTCGATTCCACGCTCAGCCGATCGCATGCCCCCACTGCGGACCGGTTGCTTGGTACACCGAGCGAGAGCCCACCCGGACTCTCGCCGTCGACCGAGCCTATGCGCGGCACCTCGGCGATGCCGCCATCACCCTCGCCCGCAGCCGCCTCCGCACAGGTCGGCTGCTCGCAGTCAAAGGTGTTGGTGGCTTCCACCTGATCGGCGATGCGACCAAGGCCGAGACCATTGACTGTCTGCGTCGCCGTAAGCATCGACCGCGAAAGCCCTTCGCCGTGATGGTGCCCGACTTGGCCACCGCAGCGATGCTCACAGAGGTTGACGATCAGGCAGCCCGCTTCCTTGAGGATCCCTCCCGCCCGATCGTGCTGCTCCCCAAGCTTCGGCAGCCCCGCCTGGCCCTCGCCGAGTCCGTCGCGCCGGAGAGTGACTTTCTCGGAGTGATGCTGCCATCAAGTCCTCTGCATGTGTTGCTCACGGCCGACTGCGACGGCTCGGTTCGGCCGCTCGTGGTGACCAGCGGGAATCTCGCCGACGAGCCGATCGTGCACACCAACGCCGCCGCCGTGGCACGCCTGGCAGGCATCGCCGACGGTTTTGTGATGCACGACCGACCGATTCAGGTGCCTTGTGACGACTCAGTGGTGCGATGTCTGGCAGGCATGCTCTTGCCGATGCGTCTCGGACGCGGCCACGCGCCCACCACACTCCCTCTTCCTGAGGACGGACCAAGCGTGCTGGCGGTGGGTGGTGAACTCAAAAACACGCTCTGCCTCACCGTTGGGCGACAGGCGATCGTGGGCCCCCACCTGGGCGATCTCGCGAGCCCTGCCTCACTCTCGGCGCTTACGCGCTCTGCGCACCACCTGCTTGCGCTCTACGACGTGAAGCCCACACGCATCGTGGCCGACCTCCATCCGGGCTACCTCTCCACGGCCTGGGCCCGCGACTTCGCCGCCGATGCAGGTGTGCCCCTGGTGCAGGTGCAGCATCATGAAGCCCACGCCGCAGCGCTCCTGGCGGAGCATGGTCTCTCGCTCAAGAGCCCTCAGCCCATGCTCGTGGCCTGCTTCGACGGCACAGGCTACGGCCGCGACGGCACGGTGCAAGGTGGAGAGTTTCTTTTGGTTCACGAGGGAAGCATCCGCCGCGTGGCCCACCTGGCAAACTTTCGCCTCCCGGGGGGCGACGTCGCTCTCCGTGAACCGTGGCGAGCGGCGGTCGGTTGCCTTGCCGAACTCTCTCCCACGATGCGTCAGGCTTGGCCCTGGCCCTGGCTCTCAGCCAACCAGCCCACCACCGACGAACGCCTCGCTCTCGTCGCCCAGCAAGCCGCGCTGGGCCTCGCCTCCCCGATCACCTCGAGCATGGGCAGGCTCTTCGATGCGGTGGCCTCCTTGGCAGGCCTGTGCCACAGCATCAGCTTTGAAGCCGAAGCGGCCCTCCTGTTGGAAGCCGCGGCCACTCGCTACTCTCCGCAGGAATCGCGTGAGAGCGGCTACCACTTTGAGCTCCCCACCAACGCCACCGCCTGGCCGCTGGTGATTCGTTGGCAGCCGCTCCTCTCCGGCGTCTCCCGGGATCTCGCCAGCGGCGTGCCGACAGCGACGGTCGCTTCTCTCTTCCATGAGGCGGTGGCCAGCATGATCGTGCAGGTCGCCCAGCGGCTGCGTGATGCACTGGCCTCGGGCCCGTCGTGTGTCCCGCTCACCACGATCGGGTTGACCGGTGGTGTGTTTCAAAACCGGCTGCTGTGCGAACTCGCGCTGGCCCACCTCGACCAAGCCGGGTTTGAGCCGCTGCTCCCGGTGAGGCTGCCAGCCAACGACGGTGGGCTGTCCCTCGGCCAAGCGATACTCGGCCGACGTTGACGTCAGGACTTACGGCCGCGGGCCATCGACACCAAGGCCATCGCCACGCCTTCCGGTGGCAGCACGCCATCCGCCAGCCCCGCCGCAATCACACACTTGGGCATGCCGAACACGGCACACGTCTCGGCTGTCTGCGCCAACACGAAACCACCCTGGGCCTTCAGTTGCTGACACGCCTCAAGGCCGTCACAGCCCATGCCGGTGAGGATCACCGCCACACACCGCGCGGCGTAGGTCGCCACAAGCGATTCACCCAGTACGTCAAATGAAGGGCGACAACCGTGCCTCGGCGGTGTGTCCTGCAGCCGCGTGCAGACCACCGCTCCCCGACGAAAGACGGTGAGATGTTCGCCGCCACGGGCGATGATCACCTTCCCGGGCTCCACCGTCATGTCGTCGGCTGCCTCGACCACCTCGAGCGCACAAACGTCGTTAAGACGCTTGGCCAACGATCCCGTGAACACTGGTGGCACCCGGGATTCTCGTGTTACTTTGCGACGACGCTGCTGGCCTGGCCTTAGCCGCGATGCTGCTTGGCCACGAAGCGAGCCCCGATGACACCTGGGGCGAACTCGAGCAGTCGGCGATCGTGGAGACCACCAACATCATCGGTTGTGCCTATCTCAACGCGATGGCCGACGCCACCGACGTCGAAACCGCGGCGATGCCCTCGCCCCCTTGGTTTCTCCGCGACTTCGCGCCTGCTGTGATGGAGAGCGTCGTGATGGCGCAGCCGTTGACAGACGAGACCGTGTTCCTCACGCGCACCGAGTTTTCCATTGCAGGCTCTCCCATCCGCTGCTCACTCGTGTTTGTGCCATCACCCCTCCAGAATGACCACCTCACTGGGGCGACTCCGTGACCGCACCTGAAGAGGACGGACGGAAACCTGGCGAGGCTTCCGTGGTGTCTGTACCGATTGGTGGACTCGCTACAGCCTCAGGCACCGGCAGCCTCCGCACGTTTCTGGGCTCCTGTGTGGGTGTGGCGATCTACGACCGTCGGCTGCGGCTGGGAGGCCTTGCGCATGTGCTGCTGCCCGACTCGCAGGGAAACGACTCGCAGCCTGGAAAATACGCCGACACCGCTGTGCCATTTCTGGTTGATGAGCTGACCAGGCTTGCCCGGGGTGCAGAGCTGCGACTTACCGCCCGACTCGTCGGGGGAGCAAAAATGTTTGCCTTTCAAACAGGTCCCACCGTTGGCGATCGCAACGTCGCCGCGCTTGAAGCGTGCCTTGCGACAGCTGGCATCCCGATCGTGGCCCGCGACTGCGGGGGTAGCAAAGGGCGACACATGACGATCGAGATCACCAGCGGTCAGATCACCGTGGAGTCGGTGGGCACGCCGCCAACGTTTCTCTGACTTTTCATCCGTCACGAGCGGGCTCAAGCCTGCGGCAGCCCGGCCGAACATATGGAGCAACCATGACCTCGCCCAACTCTCAAAAACGACTTCTCGTGGTCGACGATGCCCTGATCATGCGCGCCATGATCAAGGATCTCGCCAAGCAGGCGGGATGGGAAATCGCCGGTGAGGCCACCAATGGGCGTGAAGGCATCGAACGCTATCGCGAACTGCGTCCCGACCTCGTCACGCTCGATATCGTGATGCCAGAACTCGATGGTGTGGAGGCGCTGCGTGCGTTGCGGGAGGAGTTTCCCGAGGCGGCCGTGGTGATGGTCACGGCGATCGATCAGAAGGAGAAACTTTCCGAGTGCATCCGCCTGGGCGCTCGCGACTTCATCGTGAAGCCCTTCGACCGCGATCACCTCCGCAGCCTTTTCGAGCGATACCTCACCTAGCAACGCATCTCACCCCACGATGCTGCTGATGTCGAGCAGGTGCATCTGCCGACCTTCGCCTGTATGCGGGGAATCGATGCAGAGCAGTCGGCCGTCGGGGCTGTGGCGCGGATGGGTGTCGCATCGCCACTCGCCACGGTAGGGCTCCGGCGAGGCAAAGCTGCCGAGGTTGATCCGTCGACCGCTGGCCACCTCATAGAGATAGACCGTCTGCCGTCGCTCAGGACCCTGCGGGTAGGTGTCGTTCACGATCCAGGCGTTGCCCGGCAGGTAGGTACAGTGGCCGTCGGCGGGCATCACCTCGCGACCGATCGCCACCACATCGCCATCAGCCGCGTCTTCCATCACGCAGAAGCAATTGCCAAGCGTGGGGTGTTTGGTCCAGGCGAGGATGTGGGAGGGATCCCGCCAGATGAAGTGGGAAACCATCCCGGCAGATGGATTGAGTTCCCGCAGGCCGGAGCCGTCGAGCCCCACGGTGAACATCCGCGTGAACCAACCGCCACTGGCCCGTTGCCAGCGGTGTAAGAAGATCGTGCGGCCGCCATCGGGGGAAACGAGGAGGTGATTGAACCAGTGCTTCCCCTCCCCAAACCCACCGGGAAACGGCACGTCGAGAATGTCGGCGAGCGAGACGAGCATCTTCACATCACCTGTCTCAAGGTCGACCCGCTGCACACCCACCTCAGCCGGAGCAAGTTGATCGGTCCAGGGGTCGGCGAGCCCGGCATAGCCGTAGCCAGGCCGCAGTTCGTTGATGCGGCGAAAGTCGGTGGTGACGGCAAAGCGGCCTGCCGGGGAGAGCGCGTAGACCGCTTTGGGGAGCGTCTGTGTGTGGCCGCTCGTCACATCGTGCACCCTGGCCACGTAGGAGTCGCCGTCGCGATCGTTGTAGATCACCTGCGAGGCCGTGCCGGGCACCCACTGCAGCATGCAGCCCTGCTGCCAGCCCCACGCTCGCGACTGGCCTAGGCGAATCCACCGGTCGCCATCGGCGAGATCGACCATGCCGACCTCGATCACGTCGGCTGCAGTGGGCGAGCGATGCTCAAAGTCGACCGCATTGCCCAGGCAGTATCGCACCCCAGGATCGAACTGCAGCTTGTCGTAGTAGGCAAACCAGTGGTGCCGGGGGCCGTGGGTGATCGTGCGGACCACGGCCTGCGGAACCTCAGCGGCGTGAACTCCGGCAAACAGGCTTGCTGCGGCCGATCCCGTCAGGCCGGCCAGCATGCGTCGTCGTGACAGGTCCACCGTGCGCTCTCCGAGTCGTGCTTCATGGCCCCACGTGCCGCCCCTCTGGCCGCCTAGCCTAGCAGGGTCCGCGGTCAGCGGTGTGCCGGCGGGCCACGCAGCAGGACCGCAGCCGATATGCTGCCAGCCACGATCAACGACCGCCGCAACGCTTCCGAGCACGAGATCTCACGTGAGCCAAATCCTGCTGATTCTTGTGGAACTCCTGCTCCTGGCCGCGGCGCAGCTCGTGGGCGGCCCACCCTGGACGATGCTCGCCGCCATCGCCCTTGTGTTGCAAGCACGCATGGGGCTCACGCCCGGTGGACTGGGTCGGCTCGCAATCGCGTTTGGCTGGCTGGGGCTCTTTTGGACGACGGGCAATCGCGAGCTCTACTTCTGCTTTGCGATGACGCTCGCCGCCGACGCAATCCTGCTTGTCGGCAACGAGCCGACGGGGCAACCAGGCACGTGGCGAGGGGCGCTTCGGGGGGCAACCGCCGGCAGCCTGCTTGCGGCGGTGTTCCTCGGATTTCGCATCGTGCAGCAGGCGACCACCAAAGTGCTCGCCGTCGAACTCGCGGTGGCCGTGGCGATCCTCGTGAGCTGCACGCTCGCGCAGCTTCTGCTCACGAGGCAGGTCGGTCCCACACCTCTTCCTCCACCACGCCGGCTGCACGCGATCGGTGAGGCGAGCATCGTGATCGCCGCAGGCTTCGCCGCCTACGCCGGGCTGTCTCTCTGACATGCAGGGCACCACGAGACCACTGCCAGCCGCCGACGCACGCCGCGGGACGAGGCCTCAAAACGAAGAC
>JBMTLP010000030.1:0-14195 GCA_049433245.1 Pirellulales bacterium | reverse complement strand
CGCTACGCCGGCACATCCGGCCCGGGCTCACCCCTCGCTTGGTCGCACACGACGCAAGGATTGGAGTGGAGGCCTTGAGGGTCGGCAGTATGATGAGCAGGAGAAACACCGCTGCTGTGTGTCACCCTCGTCCGTCTCTCGGAGCCCGCCTGATGACCCCCCGTGAAGTGCTTGCGATGTGTCGCGAGAAAGAGATCAAGGCGGTTGATCTGCGGTTTACAGACTTTCTCGGCATCTGGCAGCACTTCACCGTGCCTGTTGGCAAGCTCGACGAAGACTCCTTTGAGGACGGCTTCGGCTTCGATGGTTCGAGCATCCGTGGCTGGCAGTCGATCAACGAGAGCGACATGTTGATCGTGCCGCAGCCGGAGACGGCGTTCGTGGATCCGTTCTCTGAGATTCCCACGCTCGCCATGATCGGCAACGTGCAGGATCCGATCACGCGGGAAGATTACTCACGCGATCCCCGCAATGTGGCTCGCAAAGCAGTCAACTATCTCAAGAGCACCCGCATTGCCGACACCTGCCACATCGGGCCGGAAGCAGAGTTCTTCGTCTTTGACGATGTGCGGTTCGACCAAAACGCCCATGAGGGTTACTACCACCTCGACAGCGTGGAAGGGGAATGGAACCGCGGCGCGAATGAGATGCCAAACCTTGGCCACAAACTGCGGCATAAGGAGGGCTACTTTCCCTGCCCACCCTCCGACCAGCTGATGAATCTCCGCACGGAGATGATGCTCACGATGATCGCGTGCGGGATCGACGTGGAGGCTCAGCATCACGAGGTAGCGTCAGCCGGCCAGTGCGAGATCGACGTGCGGTATTCCGATCTCGTGAAGATGGGTGATCAGATGTGCCTCTATAAGTACATCGTGAAAAACGTCGCCGCTCGCGCCGGACGCAGCGTGACCTTCATGCCCAAGCCAATCTTCGGCGATGCCGGCTCCGGCATGCACACCCACATCTCGCTCTGGCAAGACGGGCAACCGCTCTTCGCAGGCACAGGCTACGCAGGTCTTTCCGATATGGGCATGCATGCCATCGGAGGCATTCTGACGCACGCACCCGCCCTGCTGGCGCTCACCAACCCCACGACCAACAGTTACAAGCGGCTCGTGCCTGGATACGAAGCGCCAGTCAACCTGGCCTACTCCCAGCGAAACCGTTCAGCCGCCTGCCGCATCCCGATGTATTCGGCCAACCCCAAGACCAAGAGGGTGGAGTTTCGCTGCCCGGATCCTTCCTGCAATCCATACTTTGCGTTTTCGGCACTGCTGATGGCAGCAATCGACGGAATCCAAAACAAGATCGACCCGGGTGAGCCCCTCGATCGCGACATCTACGACATGCCACCGGAGGAGTTGGTCGACGTGGCGAAGGCGCCGGCCTCGCTCGAAGAGGCGATTGCGGCCCTCGAAGCAGATCATGAGTTTCTCCTCCGTGGCGATGTGTTCACGCACGACGTGATTCGCACCTGGATCCGCATGAAGCGGGTCAAAGAGGTCGATCCGATGCGGCTGCGGCCGCACCCGTACGAGTTTTGCCTCTACTACGACTGTTGAGGAGGCGAGCCCGTCGCCGGCGATTGCGGAAAGGCTGACTCCATCGCTATCCTCCTGCACCGCCCCAGCACCGTCGCCGGGGCAGCGACCTCGGAGCAGCGGTAGCGATGGCCAAAAAGACGCAGCAGGTGAAGGGCAAGGGTAAATCTCCAGCCAAAGCCAAGGTTTCCAGCGGCCGGATTGGGCTGCGGACGGGCGAGGCGCTCGTCGAGGCCGCCGAAGCCTGGAGCGCGGCTGAGCCAGAGGTGGTGATCGGCGAACTGGACGGCCCTGTGGGCTATGCCATTGCCAACCTGATCGGCGACCAGATCAAAGGCCATTCGCGCGTCTTCGCGATCCTCAACTCCGACGTGCAGGTGCGGCCGGCGACCCTGATGGTGAGCAAGGTCACCGTCAACAACCCGAAGTACACCAACATCCTGATGGGCACCGTGCAGGCGGCGATCGCCCACGGCGTGCTCGATGCGGTGCGGGCCGGTGACATTCCGAAAAAGAAAGCCAACGACCTGGGGATCGTTGTGGCGGTGTGGCTCGATCCATCGATCGTTGACGCCGCATACGACCCAGAGGTGCTCTTCCAGACCAACCGCGAGGCCACCGCCAAGGCAATTGGCAAAGCCATGCGCAATGAGCCGTCGATCGACTGGCTCCTCGCCAATCAGCACAAAGTGCCCCACTACTTCCACCAACTCGCTGTCGACGGCCAACTCGAATAACGGCAGCGACAGGGCTACGCGAAGAGGTCGTGGATCGCGCGGCCAGGTCGGACAAACTGCGGTCGGCCGGCAAGGTCGGTGAGCAGTTGCGACTCCGGCACGCCGAGGGCGTGGTAGAGCGTGGCAATCAGATCCGCTGGAGCGACGGGATGTTCCAGCGGAAAGGCTGCGTGGCGATCGCTGGCGCCATACACGAAGCCCCGCCGAAAGGGGCCGCCAGCGAGCACGGTGGTAAAGCAGCCGGGCCAATGGTCGCGCCCGTCGGCTCCGGCTCCGGCGTCGCTGTTGACCTGCCCTACCCGCGGCGTGCGTCCGAACTCGCCCGTCCAAACCACCACGGTGTCATCGAGGAGCCCCCGCTCTTCGAGGTCGTCAAGGAGGGCGGAGAAGGCCAGGTCGGCTACGGGCATCAGCCGCTGTTTGTGGTCGATGAAGTTGCGGCTGTGGGTGTCCCAGTAGACGCTGACATTCTTGATGCCGTCGTTGGGCCAAAAGACGGTCACCAGCGGTACGCCCCGCTCAATCAGCCGTCGGGCCTGAAGCACCGACTGCCCGTGCGGATTGCGGCCGTAGCGATCGCGCACACTCGCCGGCTCGGCGTCGAGATCAAACGCCCCGCGACCGCTGGTGGAACCCGTGAGTAGATCGAAGGCACGTTGTTGGAACTCATCGTGGGCGGCCATGGGCCCTGCCTTCACCCGCGTTTGGGTGTCGAGGTTCGCCAGCAGCCGGCTGCGATCGGTGAGGCGATCGATGGAGAGTTCGGCGGAGAGGGAGAGATCCGGCACGCGGTAGTCAGCCGCGTTGGGATCGCTGTCGATAGAGAGCGGATCGTGGGCAGGGCCAAGCCAGCCCGCAAACTGTCCCTGGCTCTGCTCAACGAAGCGAGGCACGTCGCCCGGCACGGTCGGCCGCATCTGCACCAGCGGCGGGGCATCGCGACCGCGACCAAGCGCTGCCAGTACCGACCCCACGCCGGGCCACTGCCGACGGATGTCATCGACGGTGACCGGCGGTTGGCCGGTGAGCAGAAAACTGGTGGCGCGGGTGTGGTCGGCATTGGCGTGGGTCATCGACCGCACGAGGCACAGTTGGTGGGTGCGGCTGGCAAGCAGCGGAAAGTGTTCGCCGATCTGGATGCCCGGCACGCTCGTGGCGATCGGCTGAAACTCACCGCGAACCTCGCGGGGGGCGTCTGGCTTGGGGTCCCACGTTTCGAGTTGCGACGGGCCGCCCCACATAAAGAGGAAGATGCACCGTTTCGCCCGCCCGAAGGTGGGCGCGGCGGAGAGGCCCGCGGCCAGGGCACGACCCCGCAAGAGATGCTCAAGGTTGAGCCCGAGCATCCCCAGCGAACCGAGCCTGAGCAGTTCCCGCCGCGAGCCACGTCCGACCGACAGAAGATCTTCTGCCATGATTCCCTCCGCGAGCGTTACTTCACCTCGATCGTGACTGAACCACCGACGGGATCTGCGACGATCCACCGCGAGCCTTGTTGGGAGGCAGCCAGTGGCTCGCCGTCGGCGAAGACACCGGTGGAGCCGGGTGTAACAGGAAGGTCAATCGTGGCAGACATGCCTTCGGGAAGCGTGAGCGATAGCCGGAAGGTGGTTTCGTTGCTCCATTTCACGGCGATCGGACCGCGGGGCGTGGGCACCGTGCCTTCCGCGGAGGCAAGGCCGCACAGCTCTGGACGCACGAGGGCCTGCTGCCAGCCCGGCAGGGCCGGTCGAACCCCCAGCACATAGCGTGGCAGCAGGTTGGCAGGTGCCGCCCCCCAGGCGTGGTTCCAGTCTTGGTTGGGTTTGTATTTCATCTCCCACGCTTCCCACGTGATGGTGGTACCGCTTTCGAGCATATGCTTCCAACTGCGGTCGCCGTCGGCCAGGATCAGCTGTCGCGCCCTCTCGCCGCTGCCGTGTGCCAGGAGGCCGTCGAGAAAGTACTGGGCGGCATACACGCTGCACCGCATATCTTGCTGCGAGAGCCAGGCCAGCACGCTCTCGAGCGCGTCGTCGGGAACGAGGCCAAAGGCCAGCGGAAAGAAGTTGGCGTGCAGGCTGCTGTGGTCGCTCTCGATGCCGTCGCGGTAGAGCCCGGCCTCTCTGTCGAAGAGCTGCTCCTGAAACGACGCGTGGGCGAGGGCGGCTCGGGCGGCGAAGGCGTCGGCCTCCGCGTCGTTGCCCAAGCCACGGGCCATGACCGCCATCTGCCGCAGCGCTTCCAAGTGAAACGCGTTGACGACGGTGTTGACCTCCGTGAACACAAACCCGTCGCGCTCCTTTTGCGGCCAGTCAACCAGGTCGTTGCGGCTCCGCTCGGCTTCGTTGCTCCGCACGAACCCATCGTCGCCGGCGCGGTCGAGAAGCGTCTTCCGCTTGAGCGACTCGTACCTTGGGCGCAGCCACTCCGCATCGCCGGTGTGCATCCAGTCGGCGTGAGCCATAAACACCATGTGGGGCGACCACTCGGTGGGCCACGTCCCATTTTCCATCAGCCAGTCGAAGGTCCGCCTGGCCATCGTGAGGTCGCTGTCGGTGGCGTAGTGGCTGAGCTGGTTGAGGAAGGCATCTCCTTCGTAGGGAATCCTCTCACGATCGCCGTCGACATAGATGCCCGCAAAGGTCGTGGCCTTGATGCTGTATTTACAAAGATCCCAGATCTCCGTGAGCAGGGGATCAGAGCAGGCAAACGCGGCCGCCGCGTCGTCCCAGTTGTTGGAGAACGCCGCCCGCCGCCGCACGAGACCAGTCGGATACGCTTCCGGCAGGCCTTCGATTTCCACCCAGCGAAAGGGCATCACTGCGCCCCAGGTGCGAGGGGTGAGGGCTGCAGGGGGATTGGCGTAGATCAGCCCCGCCTGCTCAACCGTTCGCGCGTCGACCGGGGCAGGTACCACCCAGGTGCCGCGCTGGTCGCCCAGGCGAATCGGCGTGAAACCGTATCGCACGGTGCCGGGAGGAGAGCGATCGATGCGACCATCTTTGAGCTTTTCGCCGAAGTGCACACTCGCCGAACCCCGTCCCTCCGGCACAGGCATCACCACATTGCCAAACGCCACTTTGCCAAAGTCCAACAGCGTTGTGCCGTCGGCCAGCCGAGTCACCGCGACCGGTTCCTGCTCGGTGAGCGACACGTGCTCGGTGGCGGGGATCTCTGGCAACTCTTTGATGAAGAGGTTGCGGAAACGGTAGGTCTGGCCGGCTTCGCCATGATGCTGGATGGCGATGAAGCCGCGGGTGTCGGTGGCATCGCGGAAGCGGGTGACCTCGATGCCGTTGAGTTCGATGCGAATCAGATCGTTTTGGCAGGTGACCTCAAAGCGGTTCCAGCCGTCGCGATCGAGGGCGTCGCGGATCTTCGGCGTGGCGAAATACGCCTGCGACTCCTCGGCATGTTCGAGAAACTGGTCGAGCGAGCGGCCCTCGGTGCTCGGCCAGATCCAGCCTCGCCGCGCTTCGTCGTAGAGCCCACCCGACCAGCACCGCTCCGAGCCATCACACTCCGCCTGGTAGCCAAAGACTTTCTTGGCAGCCGTGTCGTCGACATGGCAGCGAAACATCACGCCTGAGTTGGCAGGCCCTTGGGGTAGATGGATCTCCACGCTGAGCCGGAAGTCGGAATATGCCTTCTCGGTGACCAGGAAAAACTTCTTGTCGGCCCGCAGGTGAATCTCCCCGTCGACAACTCTTGCCTCGCCAAAGGGATAGGGGTTCCTCCATCCGGTGAGGTCGCGACCATTGAACAGTGGCGTATAGCCCCGTTCCTGCAGGTGTCGAAAACCGATCGCACCATCTGCATCGATCAGCGGCCTCGTCAGCGATTCCGGTGGGGCCGCTTTGGCGTGGCAGACCATCGACAAGACAACCGCGAGCGCAAGCGTGGCGCGGGAGCGTGGCAGCATCGTGAAGGTCCTCCTACCAACGTGTGGTTCCACCGTTCACGGCAACGGTCTGGCCGGTCACAAACGACGCCTCGTCGCTGGCAAAGTAGGCGGCAGCCCAGCCCACATCTTCTGGCTTCCCCCAGCGGCCCATCGGGATGCTCGCCAAGTAGGCGTCTTTGTCTTCCTGCGGATCTTTCTCGTGCCGCTCCACCGGGATCCAGCCCGGGGCAATCATGTTGACCGTGATGCCAAACGGAGCAAGTTCGCCCGCCATGCTTCGCGACCACCCCGTCTGGCCGCCCTTGGCAGCGACATAGGCTGAGAAGGGATGCACGCCGAGGTGGAAGACTTCGCTGGTGATGTTGATCAGCCGGCCATGCTTGCGAGACTTCATCGAAGGCAACGCCCGCCTGGCGAGCAGGTAGGGGCTTTTCACAAAGAAGTCGAGCATCTGCTGATAGAAGGACCATTCGTAGTTTTCGATGGTTTCGTGGGGCTGGTCGGGTGTGGCGTTGACCACCACGATGTCGACGGGCCCGAGCGAGCCTTCGATTTCAGTGAAGAGCCGATCAACCTCTGCTTCGTCGCTAACATCGGCCTGAAAGAGGTCGCACGTCATCCCGGCCCCGCGGAGTTCGGCGAGGGCGGCCTGGCCACGGGCCTGGTTATTGGCGTAGTTCAGAGCCACCTTGGCGCCGGCCTGGCCGAGGCAGGTGGCAACGGCTTTGCCCAGGCCGGTAGACGACCCGGTGACGAGGGCGGTGCGACCAGCGAGCGAAAACAGCGGGTTGGTAGCCACAGAAAACTCCATGCGAACAGTGACGAAAAACGGTCAAAACCGACAAACTTGTAGCTGAATCAGAGGTCGAGACGAGAGCCCCTGGCGTGTAGAATACGGGATGACCCAGAAAGACAACGGGGCGGCTGACCGCTGCCGTCTGGGAGCGTCCGTATTCCTGTGGTGGTCGTCCTCCATGATCTGCAGCCCTTTGCGATGTTTTGCCAGATGTCGCTCGGCGATGCGGCTAACCCTGCCTGCACGCTTGCTCCACGTTTTGACGGCCTGCGCGCTCTGCTGGGCCGGGTTTCTTCCGGCGTGGGCTGCAGAGGTGGATTACGCCCGCGAGGTGCAGCCGGTGCTCGCTCGGCGGTGCTTTGCCTGCCACGGACCCGACACGCAGGAGGCGGGGCTGCGGCTCGATGAAGCCGCCTCTGCCACCGCCAAACTCGACAGCGGCATGACGGCGATCGTGCCAGGCGACGCAGCTGGCAGCGAACTCCTCGCCCGGGTTGAAAGTGATGATGAGTTTCTGCAGATGCCGCCTGAAGGGCCGCGGCTTTCGGCCGATGAGATCGCGTCGATTCGCGGCTGGATCGATGCGGGGGCCACCTGGGAAAAACACTGGGCGTTTCGCCCGCTTGAGCGGCCGGTGGTGCCGGAGGTGGAAGGTGCCGCAGCGACGGCGGCAGTGGATGTATTTGTGAGGCAGGGCTTGGTTGAACGCGGCCTGCCTGTGCCAGCGCAGGCCGATCGGCTCACGCTCCTGCGGCGGGCAACCTATTCCGTGACCGGGCTGCCTCCGAGCGAAGCGGAGGTTGCCGATTTCCTCGCCGACCAAGCCCCTGATGCATGGGAAAAAGTGGTCGATCGTCTCCTCGCCTCGCCTCATTACGGCGAGCACTGGGCGCGGCACTGGCTCGACCTGGTCCGCTACGCGGAGACCAACAGTTTTGAACGCGACAACCCCAAACCGCACGTCTGGCGGTATCGCGACTACGTGATCCGCTCGTTCAACGACGACAAGCCCTACGACCGCTTCGTGACCGAGCAGCTTGCCGGCGACGAACTGCCTGAGGCCACCGCTGACGACTACATCGCCACCGGCTACTACCGGCTCGGTCTCTGGGATGACGAACCGGCCGACCGACTGCAGTCCACCTACGACAACTTCGATGACATCGTGGCCACGACAGGCCAAGCCTTCCTCGGGCTGACGGTCAACTGTGCCCGTTGCCATGACCACAAGATCGATCCGATCTCACAGAAGGACTACTACAGCCTGCTTTCCTTCTTTCACAACCTGACGCCGATGGGGAATCCGAATCCCAACATCGAGCGGGTGCTCTTCAGCGACGACGCCTCTCGGCTCGACTACGAAAAGCGGCTGGCAGACCTCGAGCAGCGACGCAACGACGCGCAACAGGAAGTGTCGCAGATCGAGCAGCGCGTGCGACTCGCCTGGCAGCAGGACAAGGCGGGCAGCGTCGTGGGAGGCGACCTCGACGACCTGAGGTTCCGGTTTTACCGAGACACCTGGGAAGCACTCCCCAACTTCGATGAGCTCAAGTCCGAAGACGAGGGTGTGGTCGCCGCGAATCTCTTCGATTTGAGTATCGCCCCCTCGTTGCGACCCGAAGCCTTTGGCTACGTGTTCGAAGGGTTTCTCAAGGTGCCTGCTGCAGGCGACTACACGTTCGTCCTTGATTCGGATGACGGGGCGCGGCTGTCGGTCAACGGGAGCGTGGTGATCGAGTACGACGGCATCCACGGTGAAGGGCAGCCGCAGCAGAAAACCGTCACGCTGCCGGCGGGTCGCCTGCCTGTTCGACTCGATTATTTCCAATGGAAGTATGGCCAGGGCCTCTCGCTGGTCTGGTCGGGCCCTGAGGTGGAGCAGCGGTCGCTCGCTGCGGTCCCGGCAGGTGCGGCGGAGGCAGCTGGCGGCGAGGCCTTTGATGTGGCCAAGGTGATCCGCGCCGAAGGAGCGAGGCTGCTCGGGCAGGAAGGGTTGGCTGAGTATCGCAGCAAGAAGAAGCGGTTGCAGGAACTCTTGGGCGAACAGCTGCCCGTCGACCGAGCCCTCGTGGTCACTGAGCGCGGCCCCCAGGCTCCCGAGACGTTCGTCTTCTACCGGGGCAACCCACACGCGGAACCCAAGCCTGAAAACCTGGTCGAGCCTGCGTTTCTTGAGGTGCTTGATCCGCCGCAGCCGCAGATTGTGCCGCCGGCCGATGGGGAGTCGACCGGGCGGCGGTTGGCCCTGGCCGCATGGATCACGTCGCCCGACAACCCCCTGACGGCGCGGGTGATCGTCAATAGGCTCTGGCAGCACCACTTCGGCCGCGGCATCGTGCGGAGCGCGAGCAACTTTGGCTTCGCGGGCGATCCTCCTACGCATCCCGAACTGCTCGACTGGCTTGCCAGCGAACTCATCGCTGCCGACTGGCGGCTCAAGCCGATCCACAAGCAGATCCTGATGTCGGAGGCCTTCCGGGCCAGTTCGGAGGCGGTGCCGGAAGGGCTTGCGGCCGATCCGCTCAACGACAGCCTGTGGCGATTCGACATGCGCCGCCTTGCGGCCGAAGAAATCCGCGACTCGATTCACGTAGCCAGCGGGGCCTTTAACGACATCATGTTTGGGCCGTCGATGTATCCCGAGATTCCACCAGCGGTGATGGCCACGCAGTCGCGGCCAGGCAGTGGCTGGGGCAACTCCACGCCAGAGGAACAGGCCCGGCGAAGTATCTACGCGCACGTGAAGCGGTCGCTGCTTGTGCCGATCCTCTCAGACTTCGACCTCGCTGATACCGACACGACCTGTCCGGTACGGTTTGTGACGACCCAGCCCACGCAGGCGCTCGGCATGATGAATGGCGTGTTTCTGCAGAAGCAGGCCAAGGTCTTTGCCGAGCGGGTGCGGGAGGAGGCTGGCGAGCACGACGCGGTTGATGTGGCTGCGATGGTCAGCCGTGCGATTGAAATCGCGCTGCAGAGGCCGGCGACGGACGACGAAGTGTCCCGCGGTGTGGCCCTGATCAACACACTCGAAGACACCGACGGTGTCAGCCCAGGGCGAGCCCTGGAGATCTACTGTTTGATGGTCTTGAACCTCAACGAGTTTGTGTATCTCGACTGAGAGCCAAGGATGCGAAACACCATGACGAGCAACAACCCACGTCTGCCTCGCGGAACGTTCTGCGGCCGCACCCGTCGCGAGTTTTTCTGGGAGGCGGGCGCGTCGTTCACGGGCCTGGCTCTCTCTGGCATGCTCGACGGCAGTTTTTTTGCGCGGCAGGCACAAGCGGCTGCAGGCGCGCCTTTTGCCAATCCACTGGCCGCCAAGCCGCCGATGTTTGCCCCCAAGGCGAAGAGTGTGATCTTCCTCTTCATGTATGGCGGCCCGAGCCATGTCGACACCTTCGACTACAAGCCCGCGCTCTATCCGCTCGATGGCCAGACGATCTCCGTGAAGACGAAGGGCCGCGGGGGTGAAAAGAGCGAGGGGCGTGTCGTGGGCCCGAAGTGGAACTTCAAGCAGTACGGTGAGTGTGGCAAGTGGGTCAGCGAACTGTTTCCCAATGTTGCGCGCCACGTCGACAAGATCGCCTTTCTCAATGGCATGACCGCCGATTCACCGATCCACGGTTCGGCGATGCTGCAGATGAACTCCGGCAAGATTCAGTCGGGAGCGCCCTGCCTCGGCTCGTGGGTGAACTACGGTCTCGGCAGCGTGAACGAGAACCTGCCCGGCTTCGTGGTGATGCTCGACCCGACCGGGGTCCCGATCTCGGGAGCCAAGAACTGGTCGAGCGGTTACATGCCCGCGACGTATCAGGGCACGCTCCTACGGAGTAAAGGGGATCCGATCCTCGATCTCGCTCCTCCCGACGACATGCCTCTGGAAGCTCAGCGGGCGATGCTCGACGCGCTGCGAGATGCCAACACCGCGCACCTGCTCTCACGGGGCGACAACTCGGAGCTCGCCGCTCGGATCGCGTCGTACGAACTGGCCTGGAAGATGCAGGAGCACGCGCCAGAAGCCGTGGATCTCACCCAGGAAACCGAGGAAACCAAGGCGCTCTACGGCCTGGAGAATCCTCGCACGGCCGACTTCGGCAAGCGGTGCCTGCTCGCACGACGGCTCGTGGAACGGGGCGTGCGGTTCATTCAGCTCTACTCTGGCGGTGCCCACAACGACGACAACTGGGACGCCCACGGCGACCTCGTGAAGAACCACGAGTTCCACGCGGGCAATACCGATCAGCCGATTGCCGCGCTGCTGGAAGACCTCGATCGTTGCGGGCTGCTTGACGAGACGCTCGTGATCTGGGGAGGCGAGTTTGGACGACAGCCGACCGCGGAATATGCCGAGGGCACCGGCCGCGACCACAACGCGTTCGGCTTCACGATGTGGGCAGCCGGCGGCGGCATCAAGGGGGGCGTGAGCGTGGGCGAGACCGACGAACTCGGTTCCGCAGCCATCTCGCCCGGCCCTGGTCACGGCAATGGCGAGAAGGCCGGTTTCCATGTGAAGAGCCTGCACGCCACCGTGCTGCAACTGATGGGCCTCGATCCCAACCGGCTCTCCTATTTCTTTGGCGGCCTCGATCAGAAGCTCGTCGGCGTTGAGCACGTCGACCCGATCCGCGAGATCATGGCGTGAGCCGGTTCTTGTGGCGTTTTATGACGCTCCTGGTGCTGGCAGGTGTTGCCGGCTGTGGCAACTGGCCCGATGAGGTGCCGGAGCAGGTCTCGGTTGACGAGCCATCAGCAGGGTCCGCCGTGGTGCCCGCGGAAAGAGACCTCGTGCCAGCGGTGTCAGAGCAGATCCAGGCGGTGCGAGAGGGTGACGCGAGCCGGATTGAGCTGGCGGAGCCGCTTTCAGAGGACGAGTGGGAGACACTGCAAGGGCTGGAGGGCCTCGAGGAACTCGTGCTTGCAGGAGGTGGCCTTGATGATGCAGGGACCGGGCGGCTGGCCACGTTGCCTGCGTTGCGAAAGCTCGTGGCCCGCGACTCGCCACTGACGGATGCGGGATTTGCGGTGCTTGCGACCTGCGGATCGCTGCAGGAAATCAACGTGCCGCAGGCGGCCTGCACGGCCGAGGGCGTCGCCTCGCTGGCGGCCCTTTCGAATCTCCGCAGCCTGCGGATCGGCAGCCCGCAACTGCAGGGCGCGGAGGTGTGCCATGCGGTGGTGGCCCTCCCGAAGCTGAAGTTCCTGCACCTCGTGGAGATTGAGATCGGTGACGAGGGGCTGGCCGTGCTTGAGCAGCGTCCGGACCTGTGGAGCCTCTACCTCGACGGAGCGGGGGTGTCGGACGAGGCCTGGGCGAGGTATTTTCATGCCTGTCCCCAAGTGCATGTGCATGTTGATCAACTGCACCACGATCGGGATCCGGGGGGTGACCACGACGGCCATACCTCGGCCACGCCCCCGTCATCATGAATCCCACCATCACGTGCACGAGGATGCGACGCATCCTCGTGTTGATCACCGCATCCCGAGCGAGGCCCACCGATGAGTTTGTCTGTTGTCCGTCTTCGTTTTGTTGCAGCCATGGCAGTCGCTGCACTCGTCGTAGCCATGGCCGGCACGCTCACCGCGAATCTTCGCCAAGGACCGGCCGACACGATGGCGACCGCGGCCGTCGCCTGGCTCAAGACACTCGACACCGAGCAGCGGGCCCTCGCCGAGAAGCCCTTTGCAGACGAGAGCCGACTTGGATGGCACTTCATCCCCAAGAACGACCGCAAGGGTGTGCAACTTCGTGACATGAGCGACGCGCAGCAGGCCGCAGCGCGACGCCTGCTGCGGTCGGCCCTCTCAGAAGCGGGCTACGAGACCTCCAGCACCATCATGGCCTTGGAAGGCATTCTCAACGTTCATGAAGCGGGGCGTGGGGCCAATGTCCGCGATCCGCTGCGGTACTACTTCACGATCTTCGGGAAACCCGCGGAGACCGGCTCGTGGGGCCTCTCGATCGAAGGGCATCACCTCTCCTACAACTTCACCGTCCGCGACGGCCGGTTGGTTGATACGACGCCGCAGTTCATGGGTGCGAATCCTGCCGTGGTGAAGGCCACGCTCCCAGGTATGCCAGAGAAGGGCACGCAGGTGCTCCGCGATGAGGAGATGCTCGCGTTTGAATTGATCAACAGCCTCGATGAGGCCACTCGTGGCAAGGCCATGATCGCCGAGGAGGCCTTCAAAGAGATTCGTGGCGCAGGTGAGCCGCAGGCACCGACGGAGCCGATGGTGGGCGTGCCGTATGCCCAGCTGCCTGAGGCATCGCAGAAACTGCTGCAGACGATTGTGGATGCCTACTGCAGCCTGATGCCAGCCGAAGTGGCTGCCGAGCGCCGTGAACTGATTGCGGCGTCCAAGGCCGGTTGGGGTGGCATCCACTTCGCGTGGGCAGGGGCCCTCGAGCCGGGCGTTGGTCACTACTACCGCATCGAAGGGGACACGTTCCTGATTGAGTTTGTGAACGTGCAGCCCGACGCCGAAGGCAACATCGCCAACCACATCCACTGCGTATGGCGCGACAAGACCGGCGACTTTGACCTGCCCGCCGCTGGCTAAGCCGGGAGGCGCGTGGTCAGACGTGCACAGCGGGGATGCGGGCTTCGCGCGGCAAGCGCTCCTCGAGCGCTCGCCCCTCCCACGCCTCGTCAGTCACATGTGCGAGCCCAGCGCTACTCTCAGTTGAACCAGATGGCGAAACCGAGGAACTGGCCGCGGAAGGATCGCTGGATGCTGGCCCATGTGTCGCGGTCAGTCCGTGGGCCTTGTGAGATATACGGCACGGCGGCAGCCCCCTGTGCCCAGCGGACGAGGTCCAGGTCGCGGGGCTCCAGGAACACGCGGCGGAGGTTGATGCCGTAGCCGGCCTTGAGTCGCCAGTGAGGCACGAGTTTTTCACCGGCCAGGATCGCCTCGGCTTCGTCAAGAAAGTCCTGCCAGGCGGCGATCATCTCGGCCGTCACCTGCATGCCGGGGAGCACGCACGTCTGGTTTGTGTTGGGAATCCATTCGTCGTCGTTGTCGGTCTCGGCCTCAATCGCCTGCCAGGTCTTGCGGCTCAGGGCAAGCACCTGCTCCAGGTGAGTGAGCGCCTGTTCCATACGCGGTGGGGCCACGAGAGGGAACCGGGTCTCGTGGATCGCGGCGATGATGTCAGCGACATAGATCTCATCCACTGGCAGAGGAAGGGTGCCCGAGCCAGTCTCCCGAAACATCTTCGG
>JBMTLP010000029.1:0-14544 GCA_049433245.1 Pirellulales bacterium | reverse complement strand
CGAGGTCGTTGTTGCGTCACGCTCATGGAAGCGACACCGCCTCTCCGCCATCAATGCTGTGCAGTGCCCGGTGGAGGCTTGGCTCCGTGTCTTGCGAGAGCAGTGACACATGTCCGTCACCAAAAAGCACCTGAGCGCCCGCGGGATGGTAGCTCTTGGGGCCAAAGAATCCCGACCAGTGCACGACGTAGTCTGGGATGCGACTGTTGGGAGGCAGAAAGCCATTGGTGAGGCTGTTGCCTTGCGTCGTGGCGGCCCACGACACCCCTCGACCTCGCATGGCCTGACTGCTCGCGCCCCGCCACGTCGTGATGTTCGTCCAGCCAGCGAGGATCGCATCCACTGCGGCCGTCGTCGGTGTCGGCCCCGCAGGCCCCTCGAGTGTGGCCGAGTTCCAGCCACTGGAGCCATTGAGCGTGTACTGATAGGGAAACGTGGGGGGCGTGGGGAACGTTGTGTCGTCTCCCACACTCCGCACTGATTCGCTGGCCACGACCGATTTTGACGTGCCATCGCGGATTGCGGCGATCCGCACCCGAGAGTTCTCATACACCACGCCGTCAGTCTTCGTGGAGAAGTTCCAGTACGCACGACCACGGCCGTCTGCCGTCGCACTCCCGAAACTGACCATGTAGTTGTTGCCGCCATAGAGAAATCCGTTCGACATCTGCACAGCTGGGGCACCGTCGCTCGGGCACAGGAGCATCGAGATGGGCACGGCAAACAACGCAGCAAAGGCTGGGTTGGGCGATTGGCTTCTGTAGTTGCCCGTGAACGCTGCTTGGCTGAAGTCGAAGGCACTGGCAACGTTCGACTCCTCGGCGTAGGGCAGGAGCCGTGCATGCAACGACCAACCGCCCACCGCCTGCGGACCTGGTGTGCCGCTCCCGCGGGCGTCGGTGGGGGGAAAGTGGCCGCGAGCAGACTCGTAGTTCAGCATCGCGAGGCCGAACTGCCGCAGGTTATTGCTGCAACTCATGCGGCGAGCTGCTTCACGTGCAGACTGAACGGCCGGAAGAAGAAGCCCCACGAGCACGCCGATGATGGCGATCACGACGAGAAGTTCCACGAGGGTAAAGCCTTGTGGAGAAGAGACGGGCCTTGCGAGCCTGGCGGCCGCACGACGGCGTTGCCAGCCAGGGATGCGAACAGAAAGCGCAACCATATGAAATAATCCTCGGGTGTATGGGGGCACGACACACCCAAGGGCGCTGCGACACGCACGCTGCGCGCAGTCAAACGCCAGTCAGGTGACATCGGCCAGTCGGTAGAGAGAGAAACCGACTCAGGCCACACGCGGAGGAGGAAGTTCCGGAGCGAAGCGTTGGGAAACGGCATGCTCGTCAGGCAGCAGCAGTCGTTCACGACGCTCAGTCCTGCAGACAACTGGCAGCGTCGGCAAAGGCATGGTTGCATCAGCCAGCGAGATCCACTCGCCCAGCATGCCACCACAGGCTTGCATGGCCTTCAGCACAATCGTGTGTGTTGAAACGGGCGTGTGGGTTGAAACGTGCTCATCGAGCCTGTCTTCCTCAAGACAGCACGCCTCAGGAGCCGTCGCATCCGAACTGGCCGAACAGCATGAGGCGGTCGGAGCCGGAGCCTCAGATCCGCAACAACTCGCCACCGGCTGGGTCGCGCGAGCATCGTCCGCAACGCGAACTTGCAGAGCGGCGATCACCCCAGCCTCGAGATTGTGAGCCCGCGCCCAAGCGAGCGTCTCGGCGGGCGTGTTACAGCAGCAGCTGGTGAAGCATTGGTGCGCCGTGATGCAGCCACACGCCTTGTCGCGGCAAGGAAACGGCTGCGAGCGATCCTTGGCAGCGAGCAACTGCTGCGCAAGGGTCGTGGCGTCGCTGGACAGGCTCCCCACCGGCAGCGGGATGCCGAGGGCGATCAGGGCGTAGCCCACCGCAAGGACAGCCGACAACCAGCGTTGACTTCGGATCGTTCGCATTTTGACTCAATCTAGTCGGTTTCGCAGCGGGCACAACGAAGCACTGGTCCTTCCGGGAACTCTGTGGGCCGAAGCACTCTTGTTGGGCGTGGCGGAAAACACGGTCGGCGGCGAAACTACGTGGCGCTCGGATTTCTTTGCCGGGATGCGATGTCCCTGAACTCGAGACGAACCGGAGACTTCATGCGACACGGACTTGCCCTCGTGGCACTGCTCTTCGCCTGGCACGCGCACGCCGCCGAACCACTTCAGGAGGTGACCGCCGCCCTTGAGCGACTCAACAACGCATTTACAACCCACGATGCGTCTACGATCACGTCGCTGATGCTGCCCAACCATCTCGCCATCACCCCCTGGGCGGGCAGGCAGACCCGCGAAGAGCAGGTGTCGACGCTGGGCGAACTGAGGCTGGAGCACTACACACCCGGGGCCACAACGCTCACGCCGATCGGCGATGACGGTGTGCTGGTGACATACACCCTGGGCATGCAGGGCGACTTCAAAGGCAAGCCACTCGCCTCCCAAAGCTTTGTCGCGGCGGTCTGGGTGAAGGCCGACGGAGCCTGGAAGGAACTGCACTACCAAGAGACGGCACTCGCTCCGTGATACCAGGGCTGTAGGGAGCACGCAGCCCATCACTCAGCCGGAACCTGTGCCATGGGCAGCCTGAAGGTGAAAGTCGTTCCGGGTTCATCACGAAACCAGGTCGTGGGCTGGCTGGGGGATGCGCTGAAAGTCAAGGTGACCGCACCACCAGAAAAAGGGCGAGCCAACGCCGCCATCGTCGCGCTCTTTGCCCAAGCCCTCGGCATCAGCGCCGACCAGGTCGAGATCACCGCTGGCCACGCCTCATCCCTGAAAACGATCGCGATCACCGGTCTTGACGATGACGCGATCAAGCAGGCCTTCGAGTAATACTTCTTCACGAATTTCCAGCAGTTGGGCAGGTGTTCTTTTCCCGGCCTCGCGAGGTCACAATGGTGATGGAGAGTTCGGGCATCGATGGGGCGGAAGTCAGCGAACATACCGGCAGGGATCACGACGCGCATGCGGGTACCCAGTCTGCGGAATCTCTTGGCAGTCTCTTGGTGGGAGCGGTCTAGCAAGGCCGCGGCCGGGTGGGCGCTGCAGTTGTCAATTGCTTCGACCGTGATAGCCGCAGCGCCGTCACCACCGCCATCGGCTTTTTTTCACAAGCACTGCATCTCCTGCCACTCGGGTCAAGCACCTGAAAGCGGGCTCGATCTGACGCAGTTGCCAACGAATCTCGGCAACGCAGATCTTCGAGCGCGTTGGATTGATCTCTACGATCGCGTGGCTTCCGGGAGCATGCCCCCCTCCTCAGAGGCTGCACCGCCGCCCGAGGAAACTCGCCTTTTTCTTAAGTCGCTTGGGCAGGACCTCACCCTCGCCGATGCGGCGGATCGCGAGGTGGTGCTCCGCCGGCTCAATCGAGACGAATACCGTCACACGGTGAACGACCTGTTTGACATCGAGGTCGATCTCTCCTCCACGCTTCCCGACGATGCGGTCGAACAGGGCTTCGACACGATGGGGGCCGGCCTCAGCCTCTCACCCGACCAACTGCTGCTGTACCTCGAGGCTGCTGACCTAGTCCTCGACCAAGTGTTTGGCCCCGACACGCCGCCACCATCAATTCGGGAAACGCTCAACATCCGCGACCTGCGATCCAAAGACACCGCAGACCGCGTCGACACCGATGGTGTCGTGCTCTTCAGTGGTGCCAAGAGCCTGCCGATGTATGGCTTTGCGGTTCGAGGTCCGGCAGCCTACAGGCTCACGATTCAGGCCAAAGCGATTCAGACCGAGCAGCCGATCGTGATGCAGGTCGAGGGAGGCGTGACCGGACGAATCCCCGGCCACACCGCCGGGTTTTTTGAGATCCCGCCGGGTGACATCACGACGATCGACCTGATTGACCGGGCGGTGGAACAGTCGGACACCTTCGCCTTCAGTCTGCACGACGGCTTTCCCTGGTGGAGTGTCGATACCTCCACCTACCAAGGCGCGGGGCTCTGGCTAGGGGACATCACGATCGAAGGCCCTCTTGAACCGTGGCCTCGGCCAAGCCGCCTGGCACTTCTGGGGAATGTCGATCCGCTCCACGGCGGCCTTGCAGACATCGAGACGATTCTCGCAGGGTTGCTGCCTCGCGCTTTTCGCCGCCCAGCCAGCCGTGTTTCAGCTCTTCCCTACCTGGAGCTCGCTCAAGCCTCGCTCGATGCCGGCAGCACCTTCGAAGAGGCGCTGCGGCGGGCGATCAAAGGCGTGCTCTGCGCGCCGGAGTTCTTGTTTCTGGAAGAGTCTGTGGCGATGCCTCCAGGCTCAGCCGAAGGCCGAGACACTGTCGCGCCGCTGATCGACGACGTGGCCCTCGCCTCACGGCTCTCGTATTTCCTCTGGCGATCGCTTCCTGATCAAGAACTGCTCGCGCTTGCTGCCGACAACGCCCTGCATCAGCACGATGTGCTCGCCACGCAGGTGGAGCGGATGCTGCACAACCCAAAGTCGGAACGGTTTGTGACGAGTTTTACCGATCAGTGGCTGCGGTTGCGGGACATCGACTTTACTGTTCCAAACGACCAGCTCTACCCCGAATACAGCCAGCTGCTGCGGCAGTCGATGCTCGACGAAACCCGCGCGTTTTTTCGCGAGATCTTGCAGTCCGATCTCAGCGTTCACACCTTCCTTGATGCCGACTTCGCGATGCTCAATCGTCCACTCGCCGAGTTTTACGGCATCGACGGCGTGCAGGGCTTGGCCATGCAGCGGGTGAAACTGCCGGCCAGTTCTCTACGTGGCGGTGTTTTGACCCAAGCGAGTGTGCTCAAGGTGTCGGCCGATGGCACACGCACATCGCCCGTGCTCCGCGGCGCATGGATCCTGAAGCACCTTTACGGCACGCCTCCATCCCCTCCGCCACCGAGCGTCACGGCGATCGAGCCCGACATCCGAGGCGCGACCACGATCCGCGAGCAACTTGCCCTGCACAGCGAGCACCGCAGTTGCCAGCAGTGTCATGCGTCCATCGACCCGCCGGGCTTTGCGCTCGAGCGGTTTGACGTGATTGGTGGCCAACGGGACTGGTATCGGGTCGCGACCGGTGGAGCCCATGTGCCCACGCCTCTTCACGCCGAAGCGCCGCAGCACCACGTGCGTTACCAGCGGGGCCCTCTCGTCGACGCCTCTGGCGAAATGCCCGATGGCCGAACGTTTCAGGACATCAAGCAGTACAAGCACCTGCTCGTGGAGGGCGACACCGCGTTCCCCCACGCAATGACCCGGCTGCTCATGTCGTACGCTATTGGCCGTCGATTGGGCTTTTCTGACCGCCTGGAGGTTGATCGCATCGTCGCCTCAACAGCCGCCGATGATCACGGCCTTCGCTCCCTGATCCACGCCTTGGTGGCGAGCCCTATGTTCCGTCAGCCCTGACCACCGCAAGAGCGGAAAGCCTCATGGACTCTCCCCAGCACAACCGCCGCACAACCCTCCGCACAACCCACTGCCGCCGTCTGCCGCGGCGAGCTCTGCTGCGAGGGGCAGGCGTGGCGATGGCGCTCCCCTTGCTCGACTGCATGGCCGTAGAGTCCACGGCCGCCGCAGACGCCCCCTCCTGCCCACAGCGAGTGGTGGCGATCAACTTCGAGCTTTCCTTTCATCCGCCCAACCTGATGCCCACGCAAGCAGGGGCTGACTACGAACTCACTCCCTATCTCAAGCCCCTGGCGGAGTTGCGACACGACTTCACGCTCATCTCAGGAACCTCGCACCCAGGCGTCGACGGAGGACACGCCGCCTCCAAGTCGTGGCTGACCGGGGCGGTGCACCCAGGGAGCGCCAACTTCAGCAACAGCATATCGATCGATCAGTTGGTTGCTGCTGCCGTGGGTCTAGAGACCCGACACGCATCCCTCACCCTTGGCAGCGGTGGGATCGCCGTGTCTGGCAACGGAGTGCCAGTGCCCGCGCAGACTTCGCCAGCGAGGCTCTTTCAAACCTTGTTTGTCGATGGCAACGCCCACGAGCAGAACAAACAGATCGCCCGCCTCCGAGAGGGGCAGAGCGTGCTCGACGCTGTCTCCAAAAACGTTTCCTTGATGCAGCAGCGTGTCAGCCAACACGACCGACAGAAACTCGACCAGTACTTCACATCGGTCCGGGAAGCCGAACAGCGGCTCCACAAGGCAGAACGTTGGCAACATCTTCCAAAGCCAGAAGTTGATGTGCCGCCGCTGGTTGACCTGCGGGATCCCAACGACATCACCGGACGAGCGAGGCAGTTCTACGACATCATCTATCTCGCCCTGCTCACCGACTCAACACGTGTGGTGACCTACAGTGTGGGAGATTCCAACGCCGTTGCCTCCTTGCCGGGCGTGTCGATGAACTACCACGATCTCTCCCATCACGGTCAGGATCCTGAAAAGCTCAAGCAACTGAGCATCATTGAGGGAGCGCATCTGGAAGCGTTTGGCGACTTGCTTGCTCGCCTCAAAGCCACCGACGAAGGAGCCTCACACCTGCTCCATAACACGATGCTCCTGCTCGGCTCCCACATGCATAGTGGTGGCCACGACAACCGTAACCTGCCAGTCCTCTTGGCCGGAGGTCGGTTCCATCACGGTCAGCATCTCGCCTTCGATCAAGCCAACAACACCCCGCTCGCCAACCTCTACGTCAGCATGCTGCAGCAACTGGGGCTGGCGATCGACCAGTTTGCTTCCAGCACAGGAACACTCACTGGCCTGACCGCCACCACGAGTTGAGAAAGCTCGCGACTATTCAGCCCATGTGAGTTCGAGGGTGACGGGAGCCATCCCCTTTTCCACGTTGATCGTGATGCCAGACAGGGCAGGACTCGCATACCGCGGAGGTGAGCCGAGTTCGACGTCGCTGATCTCCCCCTCTTCCACATTGGCGGCGGCTGAAGGCAGGGACTTCGTCACCGCGACCGAGTTCGCCCCGACGTAGGCACCGTCCCCTTTTTCAAGGGTGGTGAGGGTGAACTTTCCAGCCGCGTCAGTCAGACCCGTCGAAGGCTTGCCACCTCCTTCCGGCTGAAAGAGTACGACCGCCCCCTCCAGCGGTTCCCCTTCCAGCAGCACCACGCCTTCCACGGGCGCGAGCACCGGACCGGCAGGTCCACAGCCCACACCGACCATCGCCACGATCACGATCAACCCGAGCCATGACCCGTTCCAAGTCTTCATCAACAGTTTCTCCAGAGCGTGTGCGACAGCCGACAACTCAACAGTCCGTGGAAGGCGTTCTTACACAAACCATTACGGCAACGACGCGGCCTCGCCCTCGTTGCGACCACCGAGCCGCTGATAGGTCCAGTGGTCGATGGTTTCCGAGACGAAGTGCACCGATCCGTCACCCATGGCGAAATTCGCACCCGTTGGATGCGCTGACTTAAAGCCAAACTCGGTACTCCAGTTGTCCCACCAGGCGCACGGACCCTTTGACTGATCTTTATTGCAGGTGTCGTAGTTAATGGGGTAGATCGTGCTGATCATGCCTTGCGTGTTGCTCGAGTGCGCCCAGCCTCGCTGAATCGGCAGCGCACAGTTGCCCATCACCTCCCCCACGAAGATGGTCTTGGACAGCCCATCCTCAATGTCCGACATCTCACTGGTAAACACCCGCCCCATCCGTGTGAAGGGCCCCGCTGGAACGTTGTCGGTGGTGCTGTAGTTGTAGGCGTCGTAGGCCGCACGCTCAGGACAACTTCCCGCCGCATTGTCGCCCGTCCGCGTCGGCCCCTTCGAGGCGGCATAGCTAAACATCGCCAGATTACCGGGCTGGATTCCATCCGCCACGATCTCGTTCTTTGGCGGCGATGGGTCGGATGGGCAGCGATACACCGACACGATACTGCCCGCGATGTACGACCCATTCGGTAGCTGCTGGTAGCACGGATTCTGATCCATATCGAACGCGTCGAAGAGCGCCTTCTCCTCGATGAAGGGAAGCAGATACACCAACGTCGACCCACGGTTGTTGGCAAAGTTGGCGGCGGTTCGTGAGTTGGTCCACCAGATGCCACCCGGAGGAAACTCCCCGTTGGTGTCGTGGTAGTTCTGCAGGCCTAAACCGATCTGCTTCAGGTTATTCGTGCACGACATCCGTCGGGCAGCTTCACGAGCCGACTGCACTGCCGGCAATAACAAGCCCACGAGCACGCCAATAATGGCGATCACCACGAGCAGTTCAACAAGTGTGAACCCTTTTGAAGAGCGAGACATCAGAGACTCCTTCGCACCCTCGTGTTTTCACACGAACGGCTCCGGTCCTCGCCGAAGCCATCGAGCGAAAACACTGGCTGTAATAAAAAGAATGACCGCGAAGAAACAGCGGGCGACCGCGTCGCCCTTCCCCCTCAAGAAACGTATTTGAGTGTACGAGGAGCCCCACCAGTCGCCAAGGTCGCCTCGCCCCGGCGAGGGATCGCCGCCCGCAGCGCGGCCGGTTTGCGGTGAACTGTCCTAGCACGGAGCGGAAAAAGCCTGCCGCCGCAGGATGCTGCCAGTGGTCCCCCCCCAAAAAACCTTGGCTTGCGGGTCGGCCAGGTGGGAAAAGGCCATGGGTTGTTTTTCCACGGGCAGTTGGCGTGAAACGCACGGACGCTTCCTTTTTCCGGCCAAGGTGGGGGTGGGTGCCTACGATGCCCCGCAGGGTGCCACCAGGCTGCCTGACCAAACACAACGTCTGCCCTGAACAACGCCCTGCACTGTGAGTTGCCGTGGTGAGCCCATCCTCAACCGATTCTTGCCGAACTGGGCGACCCTGGATGAGGCACTGGTTGCTCGCCGCCGGGGTCTACAACCTGCTCTGGGGGAGCCTCACGGTCCTCGTGCCGTCCTGGCTGTTTGTGCTCACAGGGCTCGAACAGCCGCGTTATCCCTTTCTGTGGCAATGCGTGGGGATGATCGTGGGCGTGTATGGGATTGGGTATCTTGCAGCAGCTACAAACCCGCTGCGACACTGGCCGATTGTTCTCGTGGGACTGCTTGGCAAGGTTTTTGGGCCGCTTGGGTACGTGGGTGGCCTGATCCGCGGCGATGTCCCTGTTGAGTTCGGTGTGACGCTGCCGACAAACGATCTCCTCTGGTGGATTCCTTTTACGATGATCCTTCTTGCCGCTCGAAGAGAGGCGCTCGCCTCTCCGTCATCTGCCAGCCCCCATCCTCTGCCCGCCACATCAAGCAAGAACTCCAGCGGTGTGGCTGCCTCGTGGCTCGCCCCGCTGTTCATCGTCGCTGCCATGAGCACAAGTTTGGCCGAGGAAGTCCTTCCGCGGACCCCGCTGTGGAAGACCACGCCTCCGATCGGCGACCACACGAACGACGACTCAGCGACACCCGTCGACGAGAACGCCTTCATCACCGTGCATCTTCCAGAGCAGCCCAACGGGGCGGCCATCGTGATCTGCCCTGGTGGTGGCTATGGCGGTCTGGTCGTGGATGGCGAGGGCCATGGCATCGCCTCATGGCTCTGCTCCCACGGCATCGCGGGCATCGTTTTGGAGTACCGGCTCCCTCGAGGCCGCACAGAGGTGCCGCTGCTGGATGCCGCACGCGCCGTGCGGACCGTTCGTCACCATGCTCAAGATTGGCAGATCGATCCGGCCCGCGTAGGCATCATCGGCTTTTCGGCTGGCGGCCACCTCGCGGCAACCGCATCGACCCTGTTCGACACCGGCGACGCGGCAGCTGTGGATCCTGTTGCTCACCAGTCGTCGCGCCCCGACTTTGCGATCCTCGTCTATCCCGTGATCGACATGGGGGAATCCGCACACGCCGGGTCGCGGAGCAACCTGTTTGGAACACATCTCGATGACGACGAACTCGTTCGTCGTTTTTCACCGCACCTCCAGGTGACTGCAGTTTCGCCGCCAGCTTTCCTGGCCCATGCCGTCGACGATACTGTCGTTCCCATCGCCCACAGCGAACTGTTCTACGATGCTTACCGGGAACACGGCCTGCCCGCCCTTCTGCTGCGGCTTCCAGACGGCGGCCACGGGCTCAACGGCTACAAAGGACCGTCCTGGGATGCTTGGCAAAGTGGCGCCATCACCTGGCTTCGCGAGCGGGGCCTGGTGCCCGCTGCGTAGGAGTTGGACCAGCATCACAGGCTGAGATCAGCTGCTCAATCGATCAGCCGAGTAGGGCGACGCGTCGATGAAGGGTGTCTGCCCGCTGACGAGTTCGGCGATCAGTCGGCCCGTGGCGGGGGCCAGCGTGACGCCGATCATGTTGTGCCCCGTCGCCAGAAAGCAGTCCGCGAGGCCTGCCACCGGACCGATGATGGGCAGGCTGTCCCAGGTCATCGGTCGCCAGCCAAACCAGGTTTCTTCAGCAGGCGCATCCACCGCAGCCACAAGATACCGGCGAGCGGCTGCCCGCAGCTGCTCCAGGCGATATGCCGGAATCGTGGTGTCGTACCCCGCAAACTCCATCATCGATCCCAGCCGCATGCCATGCTCAAACGGCGACACTCCCACCCGCTGCTCGGGAAACAGAATCGGATGCATCGGGCAGTGTTCGGGACGGGGAATCGTCAGCGAGTATCCCTTGCCCGGCTCGATCGGGATTGAGATGCCGAGTTGCTTTGACCAGAGGGTGCTGCGGGCACCGAGCGCAAACACGTAGCGATCTGCCGACAGCCGCCCCTGCGATGTGTCCAACCCCAGGATGCGATTCCCTTCGCGCAGCACGCGATTCAACACACATCGCTCAAGAATCCGCACCCCGCGACTGCGAAGCCTCTCACTCCAGCTCGCATTGAGCCGATCTGGTCGCACCGAGGCGTCACCTGGATAGTGAAATCCGCCGGCCAGCCCCGGCTTCAGGCCTGGATCGAAGTCGGGCAAGTCGGCCGCAGGGATCCGGGTGGCAGAGAGGCCAAAGTGCTCCGTCAGCAGTCGATCCTCAGCAGCAAAGGCCTCCAGCGGCCGCTGGTTTTCAAAGACGTAGAGCAGCCCCGTCTCCTGCCACTCACAGGCCAGCTGCTCCGACGCCATGAGCGCCCGATACTCTGCAATCGATGCATTCAGGATCGCCTGCAGGTGCTTACCCGCTGAGAGCACCTGTGCGTGGGTACATCGCACCGCAAACTGCAGCATCCACTGCGCGAGGGCAGGACTGAGCCTGGGCTTCACGCGAAACGGTGATCGCGGATTGAACAGCGATCTGAGCGCCACCTTGATCGCACCTGGCTCGGTGAGCGGCGCGACATGGCTCGGGCAGATGTAGCCGCAGTTGCCGCGGGAACACTCGCCCCCCACCTCACCTTGATCGAGGAGCGTGACTTCGAAGCCCGACTGCCGCAGATAGTGGGCGCACGCTAAGCCCACGATGCCACCTCCGGCAACGATCACCGACCCAGCCTGCTGCTCGCGTGCCTGTGTGCTCATCGCCCCATGCCTTCTGCGAAGGGGTCTCCCGGCTGGCGAAGTAGGAAGCCTTCCGCGGTGACAAACGCCTCACCGATGATCGTCGGCATCACCCCTCGTTCATCACTGATGCGGTAGCTGCCTTCAAAGATTCCCCCGAGCACACTCTCCTGCACCCACGTTTCACCCGGAGCGAGTTTGCCATCGGCAGCCAAGCAGGCCAGTTTCGCGCTCGTGCCCGTTCCACACGGCGAGCGATCGTAGGCCCCACCGGGGCAGAGCACGAAGTTGCGGGAGTCGACTCCCGGTGTCTCGCTCGTTTGGAAAAACTCGATGTGATCGATCTCACCGCCGTCGTTGCCGGTGATGCCCGCGCGGACGAGCGCCTCCCGCACCCGCTCCCCGGCGTCGAGCAAGTGGCGAATGTTGCTCGGCTCAATCGCACACGGCGACTGTTCAGCTAAGAAGAACCAGTTGCCCCCCCAGGCCACGTCACCACGCACACAACCGATTCCCTCCACCTCCACCGACACGCCTCGCTGCACCCGCTCACTTCGTACGTTGTCGATCGCCACACGGTTGGGGGTGAGCAGGTCCACCTCAACGCGACCGACCGGCGTTTCGATGGTGTGCCGGCCCAAGCCGATGCGGCCGAGGGCATGCAACGTGACGGCCACACCGATCGTGCCGTGGCCGCACATGCCCAGGTAGCCCGTGTTGTTGATGAAGATCACGCCACAGGCGGCCGTGGGATCGAGGGGCTCACAGAGCACCGCCCCCACGATCGCCTCGTGCCCCCGAGGCTCGTGGATCACACATCGCCTCAGCCAATCCTGAGCCCGGAGTTGCTGGAGCTGTTCCGCCACGGAGCCAGTTCCCAGATCAGGGACACCGGAAAGAATCAGCCGCGTCGGCTCCCCTGCGGTGTGGCTGTCGACAAACCCGATTCGTTCACGTGCACTCTGCACGCCATGCGCTGACATGATCAGTCTCGGCCGGGCCACGAGTTCCACCAGGAGCGGAACTGCCGCCACTGGGCCTCCAGGAAACCTCGCTGGGATGGGCTCAGGGCGTCGCTGGGGTTGAGCTGATGGGCGTAGGCGGCATGTCCCTCAAGCACCATGAGATGCTTGTAATAGAGCACGAGATCGGGTCCTTCGTCGTAGGTCGAGAGCACCGCGAGGGCCGCGTCGAGCTCGCTTGCCAGCCGTCTCGCCTGGGCATCTCCCGCCGCAGCCTGCTGGCACAGTGCGAAGAGTCGGAGCACCTCCCGCGGTAACGCGTTGCCCACGCCGGTGATGGCCCCGACGGCGCCGCACCGCACAACCCCATGAAAGACCTGCGTGTCGACACCGACCATCAAGGCGAGGTCTGGGTCGCCGCCGGTGATGTGCTCCGCGGCATAAGTCAACGAGGCGGCACCGCCAAACTCCTTAAAACCCACAAGGTGGGGAAACTCGGCCCGTAACTGGAAAAAGAGGTCGGCCTTGGTTTCAAAACCGTAGTACGGGCTGTTGTAGATCACCGCCGGCAGGCCCGCCGCAGCTTCGAGGATGCCGGCGAAGTGATGCCGCTGGGCTGCGGGCGAAGAACCGCGAGAGAGTACTCGCGGAATCAGCATCAAGCCGGCTGCGCCAACGGCGGCCGCGTGGGCCGCGTGAGAGGCAGCGGCACGAGGGTTTTGGGCGCCCGTGCCAACCACCACGGGAATCCCGGCCTCCGCCAGCCGCCGGACGCCCTCCTGCCGCTGCAGATCCGTGAGCAGCGGCCAGTCCCCCATCGAACCGCAGTAGATCACGGCCGACATACCAGCATCGATCAGCCCCCGAGCGGTGGCCACGAGTTCGTCGTGCAGCAGGTTGCCCTGAGCGTCACAGGGAGTCATCAACGCCGGCATGCACCCTTGAAAAATACTCATGCACTCACTTTCGCGATTTCATCGACATCGGGGCCAGTAGGGGCAGCCACGCACACCCTGCATCACACATCATCAACCGTGCCGTTGCTGTCAGCAAAGGTGTCTGTCTCCACGCCGAGCCTTTGCAGCATGGTGACAAACAAATTCGAGAGGGGCACGTCTTCGCGAAGCTGTTCCTCCTGCCAAGGCTCAGTGCCGCCATCCCACGCACCCCCCTGCACCTTGTCGCCCGCCCTGTTGAGATACTGTCCGTGCTGAAAGCCCATCGATCGGCCACCAGCGAGGATCAGTGGGTAGTTCCGCGAGAGGTGGAAGGCACTCGACGCTGAGCCAAAGAGCACGAGCGTGTTGTCGAGCATCGTGCCGAATCCGGCAGGCTCGGGCGTCTGCTGGAGCCGGCTGAGGAAGCGACCGAGTTGCTCGCTGAGGAAGCGGCAGTAGGTGCCGAAGTTCTGCCAACCATCCGGTTGCTTCGTTTCATGCGAGAGCTGATGCGTGAGATGAAAGCCCACCGCACGCGCCAGGTAATCGCTGACACCGATCCCGTTCTCACGGCCAATCTGATAGGTGGCTACCCGCGTGGAGTCGGTCATGAAGGCAAGGTGCAGCAGGTCAAACATCGTCTCCAAATATCCCTGCGGCTTCTCCGGCGTGATATCGAGCGTGAGGTGGTCGACGTCGACCTGCGGCAGCGGTATCTCCAACCACGCGCGGGCCTTGATCACCTTCTGCTCGGTTTCCCGCACGCTCTCGAGATACGCATCGACGACCCGCTGATCCTCAACCGCGATCGATCGTTTGAGTGACCGCGCATCTTCAAGCAAGTCGTCGAGCACGCTCTGACTCATGGCCAACCGCCGTGACGCCTCGGCATCCTGCTTCACGAACAGCATGTCGAAGATCTGCTTGGGGCGATGCTCCGCCGGGATCGCTCGACCGCTGGCTGTGAACGACAGCGTGTGGGCACCGCGCGACGTGCCTGTGCCCCCGTCGGTCGAAAGCACGAGCGACGCCAGACGCGTGCGGTCTCCCACCCGACTGGCGAACACCTGATCGAGTGAGATGGCGTTGCTGTAGTCGCCACCGCCACCGGTGGCAGCTCCGGTGAGAAACTGATCGGCGTTGCAGTGCCCGTGGATCCGGCGGGCATGTGGATGCGAGAAGCCCGAGAGCACGGTCAACTCGTTCCGCAGCGGCTCCAAGGGGTCGAGGCACTTACTGAAGGTGAAGTCACGGCCCGACCCGTGC
>JBMTLP010000028.1:0-14887 GCA_049433245.1 Pirellulales bacterium | reverse complement strand
GCCCGCCGTCCGGCTTTTACGAGATCCCACCCGCGGCGGCGTGGCCACGAGCCTCAACGAGATCGCCGCGGCCACCGACCTCGGCATCGAGATCGATGAGCGGGCGATTCCCGTCGCGCCGGTGGTGGCGAGCGCCTGCGAGATCCTTGGCCTCGATCCGCTCCAGGTGGCCAACGAGGGCAAGCTCCTCGCCATCGTGCCGACCGAGTGCGCTGAGCGGGTGGTCGCCGCGATGCGGGCGCACGAACACGGCCGCGCCGCCACGATCCTCGGTCGGGTGGTGGCCGACCATCCGGGCCGCGTGGCCCTCCGGACGGCCATCGGCGGCAGCCGCGTGATCCCGATGCCGCTCGGTGAGCAACTGCCACGGATATGTTGATCCGGCTGCCGGGCCATCCATGGCCCCGTGGCTCCAAGACCCCCGTGGGGGCGGGCTTGAAGCCTGCCCGAGTGCGGGGCGCATCAGGTCCGGGTGGATCTCTTCAGTGCCGACCGCATTCCGCAGGCTGCAAGCCTGCGGCCACTGGTCCTCTCGCCGGTCACCCTTCCCGTTCACGCCGGCGGCCGGCTTCCTGCCGGGCTGGCAACCCGTCTCCGCTCAGATCGCTTCGGAGCGTGGCCCCAGGTACGGCGACTGCCCCTTGTGGGCGGCCGAGAAGTTCACCAGCACCTCGGCGAGAGCATCGCAAACCGCCAGAAAAAACGCCTCGCCCTTTTCCGTTGTTGCCTGCCGGGGATCGCCGCAGCCGGTGTCGGGATGCGAGTGTGACCATGGCCGCGGCGTCCAGACACCGGGCTGCGAGATCTTCGCGATCTCGAAGGGCACCCGGCGGCCATCGCCCGCCCGGTCCATCTCCACCAGGGCGCCCCGCAGATGCAAGACAAGCGACGTCTCCAACTCCCCGGCATGATCGCCGGGGTCGGCGAAGATCGCCCGGCATGCTTCGGGAGCGACCTGCCAGAAGTTCACCACCAGGATCGTGGCCCCGGTTTCCAGCATCACATCGCGAACGAGTGGGGCAAAGGCGTTCCCGCCATGGCCGTTGACGATCACGAGCCGGTCGATTCCCTGGCGAACCAGACTGCCCGCCACATCACGCAAGATGGCAAGGGCGGTACTTGTGGAAAAGTGAATCGTGGCGATCTGGTCCTGCTGTTGTGCGTTGTTGCCGAAGGGAATGGCCGGCAGGAGGATCGCTTTGGCCCCCTCGGCAACAGCCTGTTCGACCGCGGCTTCCGCGATGGCGGTCGCCTCAATCACGTCGGTCCCGTGCGGGAGATGCCAGCCATGGGCTTCCGTCGCCCCCCAAGGCAGGACGGCGACATTCGGCCTGCTGCCGAGGAGCTGTCGATAGGTGGCTTCGTGAAGGATGTGGGGTCGAGGGCTTGGCATGCGCTACTCCGCCGTGAGATGCGAGACGTTCTAGCATGTTTGCCGGTTGGGCATGGCTCTGACTGGCAGTAGTCTGTTGTCGGAGCAGAACTGCAAGCAGACCCGGGGGAGAAAGCGATGACGTGTTGGAAACGGTGCTTGATGGTTGGGTTGCTGGGCATGCTGCCGGCCGCGACAGATGCTGCGGACCGAGAGCCGCCGATGGGCTTCGCCGTTTCGGCTACCGTCGAGGAGTTTCTCGGTGAACCGGTGTTTGTGCCTATGCAGCAACTCTGGGAGCAACGTGGAGGCTGGGGGGGCGTGCTCTCAGCTCCCGATGGCACGATGCTCGCGTTTCGGTCTCCCGGTGGGGGGGAGGTGCGCCGCAGCCGTGATGGAGGGAAGACCTGGGACGCTGGTGTGGCCATCGACCCAAGCGGCGATGCGGGGAAGGCGAATGGAGGCAACGCGCTGGTTGACGAGACTACAGGAGAGGTGCTCTATGTCTGTCCTCAGGAGAACTGGCTTTACCGCAGCCGCGACTCAGGTGTGACCTGGCAGCGAGAAACCGTGGAGGTGCTACCCGACAAGTTTGGATTCGTGCCTGGGATCGAGGGGGCTGGTGCAATGCAGTGCGGCATCACGCTGGCCTTCGGCGAACACCGAGGGCGTCTGGTGAGCGCGGCGCGGATCATGGGTCCAAAGAACTCCAATGATGTGGCTTGGCGACCCTATCACTACTCCACGGCGATCACGAGCGACGACCATGGAAAGACCTGGCAGACGACCAATCCGTTTCCGGTGCTCGGCACGGGCGAAGCGGCGATCGCCGAACTCTCTGATGGATCGCTGCTCTACAACTCAAGAGAGCACATGAGCCGTGGCAACCGATTCTTCGCCACGAGTTACGACGGGGGTTCACTGTGGATTGAGGCGCGGCGAAGCGGAGAACTGCCAGACGGGCCCCGCGGCACATCCTACGGGCTGATGGGAGGCATGCTGCGACTCCCTATCGCTGGGCGCGACATCCTGCTCTACAGCAGTTCCGATACCGATGCGGGGGCGATGCCCGCGAAGACGGGTGCGTCGATCGCCGGAGGACGCGAGAAGATCACGGTCTGGGCGAGCTTCGACGGCGGGAAGTCGTGGCCCGTCAAGCGGCGGATCTACGACGGTCCGAGCGCCTACTCGAATCTTGGTGTGGGCCGCAGTGGAACACCGAGTGCGGGCAAAGTGTTTGTGATCTTTGAAGGCGGACCCAAAGGCAGTCATGCGGCTGTGCAGGTCGCTGCGTTCAACCTCGCCTGGCTCCTCGATGGTGGTTCGCTGCCCGATGCTCGCGAGCCGGCGGCAAACCCATAGCGACCGAATCGTTGTGGCTGGAGGGATACAGCGTTAGCCTGCAAGAGTTGCGTTGGCTCGTAGGGGACGAAAGGCCCTTGCGAGGGGGTTTGCCTCCGCCAGCACGCGAGCCAGCGGCATGGATGTGCGGCGGCTGATGGTCGCCAGCGACACCCGCGTTTGAGCGGGGTTCCAAACCCTTCGTGATCCTCGAGGGAGGTCTGCCCATGCGATATCAAACTGTCTTGCGGTCTGCGCTGACCGCGGCCTCGTTCTGGGGCCTTGCCCTCGTTTCCGCGTCAAAACCGCTGAGCGCGGGAACGGTTTGGGACTACGACTTCGGTACGGGAACCGGTGCGTTTACCAGTGGGGAGAGCACGACCTTTCTTCCCACCCCGCCTGCGGAAGGTGGCACCGCTCGGGTTCGGATTGGCAGTGGTGGCGGTGCATTTGAACTCGTCAATCCCGGCGCCGGCAGTTCCTCACTCGTGGGAACGGCGTCAGCGAGTTCGTCTGTAAACAAGTTCTCGATCTACGACTTTGCGGGAACGGGCCTGTTCACGCTGGAGGCTGAGGTTACCTTCCACGGGAGTAGCAGCGGTACCTGGTATCTGTTTGCAGGGAATGGCTCATCGTTCAGCGACAGTACGAGCTTCGACAAGGCGGAGGTGTTCAGCGGCTTGCGATGGGACTACGCGAGCAGTGGCGGCCTGAGCACATCGCGGCTTTCTTCAACTGGCAGCTGGCTGACCACGAATGTTCCTTCGATGGCTCAGGACATGACGTATCGACTCAAGATCTACGGCAACAACACCGCCGATGCGGTGGAGCATGGTGGCTTGCGGATAGAGCCTTTCACCTGGGATGTGCTCGTTGATGGGGAACTTGCGGTGAGTGGGTTGGCAAAGGGTGGGCTGGCTGACGGCACACCGATCGACTCCTTCATGATGAACGGGTCTGGATCGGCGGGGAACGCCGCCACCCTGACGGTGACGTCTCTGGGTTACGCAAATGTGTTGGCCCCGGAGCCGCAGGCCTGGCTGCTAGCGGCGGTGGGGGTGGTCTGCTGTTGCGGCGTGAGAATGAGCCAAAAAACGCGAATAAATTGGGTCTTACGACCAAAGTGAACCGGGCAACTGGCCTACGGCATCCGTCTCAGATGTGCTACAAGCCCCATGCGTTGCGGCACGTGGTGTGCTCGTCGCTCGGCTTACCATCCCTGGGCACGGAGTCGCCTCTGATGTGGATCAGGATTTGCCACCCCTTCTCGCTGATCGCGCTTGTTGCGTGCTTGGTGCTGGCGAACATGCGTGCGTCCGTGGCTGCTGCGGATGGCGACTTTGAGATGCGGGTGGAAAGCAGCGTCTATCGTGACAAAGACGATCAGCCGATAGGTCGCAGCCTCGCTCTCTTCACGCACCAGGTGGTCTGGGACTTCCTCGAACTTCCGGATGCCGATGGTGCTCTCCAATTGGCAGAAGTGGTGCTCCACGATCCGTTGCGGGAGCGAACCGTGCTGGTCGACCCGCATCGCAAGATGAAGGTGGAAATTGACAAGCTCAAACTCGATCGGCTGCGGGTGTCACTCGCAAGCTGGGCGAGGGGAGCCGAGGATCCTGTCATTCGTTGGGCGGCAAGTAGCAGCGTGACGGAAGGCCTGCACCTCGAGCACGAGCCACACCCCATGGTGGTGCTGACTGGCCCGAAGGTGCGGTATGAGGTGGACTTCGAAGAAGCAGCCAGTCCGGAAGCCGCTCTGAGTTACCAGCAGTTTGCGGACGTGTCGCTCCTCCTGAAAGCGCTCGTGCATCCTGGCGGGATCCCCCCGTATCCGCGGATGGCTATCAACCATCGCTTGGTCGGTGAACAGGCGATTCCCAGAGAAGTACGACTGAACTTGGCTGGTGACCTCCCACTGGTCGGTGGGATCCCAGGTGTGCCAGGTGAGAAACTGTTCCGCAGTGAGCATCGCACGCATCCGCGTCTACTCACCGAAGACAGACGTCGCATTGCGGATGCGTCGACGTGGATCGGCGAGGCTTCCGTTGTTTCGCTGGAGGTCTACGCCAACCCTGGTGTAGAGACGACAGCCGAACGTGCTGATGAAGCGACGACTGATCGTTCGCTGACACGGTAGTGCAGCCCACATGCCCCATGTCCACCTCACCTGAATCGACGCCCCCGTTGGATGCGCCCCGTCGCAGGTTGACGCGGTTGCAGAAACTGGCTGTGTGGCTGGCGGTGCTCGGGCCTGTATCTGCGATCGCTCTGGCTTTGGTGTTGCGGCATGAGCCCGAGTTCTACAGTGCGACAAGGGGCCTGGTTGCCGCCGGTGCAGATCCGGCTGTGGTCGAAGGCATGCGGCAGCGGGCCTCAGCGAGGTTTGTTTCTAAGGTCACCGCACTGGTAGCTGACACCACCCGTGGCGGTGCGTGGTCAACCGCGATTGGGGATGATGAAATCAATGCCTGGCTTGCGGTGGAACTCCCGGCCAATCATCCGGAAGTCTTGCCAAGGGGCGTGGGGGACATCCGGGTGCAGTTTGTGCCTGGCGAGGTGTTCCTCGGCTGTCGGGTGGGAGGCATCGTGGCGGCGCTGGCTTGGACAGAAACGCGGCTGCAGTTGTTGGAAGGCAATCGCATTGCCATCACCGTTGAGCGGTGTGGCATTGGCCTGCTCCCCTTGCCGACGGGTCTTGTTTCGTCGCAGCTGGCGAGGCTGCTTCGGCAGGCGGATGTGACCAGTGAGATGCTCCGCATGGATGGGAAGACGCAGGTGGTCGTGCACGTGCCAGCCACAGAGGGTGCGGGCCACGGCGGAGGCGGTACCCGTTGGTGGCTTGACGGGCTCCGTCTAGAACAGGGCGACATCTTTCTCACCGGCACCAGCCGCCGTGGAGAAACCGCTCCCGGAATCAGACGCTAAGGAGATCACCAACACGATGCCGCGACTGACATTCCTCGGTGCCGCGGGCACTGTTTCAGGGAGCCGACACCTGCTGGAAAGTAACGGTGGTCGGGTCTTGTTCGACTGTGGGCTGTTTCAAGGAGAGCGGGCTCTTCGCAGACGAAACTGGCAACCGCTGGGAGTTCCGCCTGGGCAACTCGATGCGGTGGTGCTGACCCATGGACATATTGATCACTCCGGCTGGCTCCCTCGACTGGTACGGGAGGGCTTCCGAGGACCGATTTTCACATCACCGCCGACCGCCGACCTGTTGGGGTTGCTGCTGTACGACTCGGCCAAATGCCAAATGGAAGATGCGGGGTATGCGAACCGCAAAGGATACTCAAAACACCATCCTGCCCTGCCCCTTTATGAAGAGAGCGACGTCGATCAGGCGTTGCGGCAGGTGGAAGTGGTGGATCGCGAAACCTGGTTTGCGCCCGCCGCGGACGTGCGGTGCCGCCTCCATGACGCAGGCCACATGCTTGGCAGTTCGTACGTCGAGGTGGAAATCAACGACGGCCGAAGGCCGCAGCGACTGATCGTTTCTGGAGACATCGGTCGCTACGACGCGCCGCTCTACAACGATCCTCTCCCGCCGCCGCCGTGCGATGTGCTGATCTGCGAGAGCACCTATGGCGACCGGGATCATCCTCCGGTCGATCCGCTTGCGGAACTTGAGCGGATCGTCTTAGATGCTGTGAAACGAGGCGGATTGTTACTTGCGGCGTCGTTTGCGGTCGGCCGTACACAGCAGCTGGTGTACCTCCTGCGGATTCTGATTGCCTCCGGACGGATCCCGGAACTGCCGATCTGGATCGATTCCCCCATGGCGGTCGAAGCCACGCACGTGTTTCGCAAGCATGCCCACGAGCACGATCTCTCCGAGGCCTACGAAGAGGGTGTGGCTGACGCACTGGCGGCCCCGTGGGTGCGGATGGCGAAGTCGGCGGAATCCTCCAAAGCCATCAATCAAGAAGAAGGCCCCGGCATTGTGATCGCATCGAGCGGGATGATGACGGGAGGCCGCATTCTCCACCATCTCAAGCGACGACTTCCCGATCCGCGGACCACCGTGTTGGTGACGGGATTTCAGCCGAAGGGGACGCGAGGCCGCACCCTCCTCGATGGAGCCCCCACGCTGCGAATTCATGGACGCGACGTTCCTGTGCAGGCTGCAGTCCGCAGGCTCGATGGACTTTCCGGTCATGCCGACCGTAAAGAACTTGTGCGGTGGCTCGAGGGCTTGCCCGCTCCATCGCAGGTCTTTCTCGTGCACGGTGAACCGACTGCCGCCCAGGGGATGGCATCGCACCTTGAGAAATCGCTTGGCTGGAAGGCAACGATTCCGGCGATCGGCGATTCATTTGAGATTGGCAAAGAAGCCGCGGCATCGTGAACGCCTGCAGGCGATGAAGGAGAACACCATGAGCGTAGAACCGGGTAAGCAATGCGATCGCATACCGTCCACACCACTGGGCAACGATGTGCCTCTGATGGCCGCGAACCTGGAAGCGATGCTCACGTCGCCGAGTTACATCCTTGCGGATGATGACCACGACTTGCTCGAACGTGAAGAGATGCGCGGCGTGCGGATGATGCTTGAGTTGCAGAAGCCCGAGTTGGCGCTGCAGGAAGAGAAGATTCGATCCACGGTGATCGTCTTTGGAGGCACACAGATTGTGGAGCGAGGGGCTGCGGAGAGACGGCTCTCCAATGCGCGGCGGGCAGCCGCCAACAAGCCTGGCGATACGGCCCTTGCCCGCGAAGTCGCCCGCAGTGAACAGTTGCTGAGCCTCAGCCATTACTACGACGAGGCGAGGGAGTTTGCTCGAATCGTATCGATCGACCACCAGTGCGAGGCACGGAGGGAGTTTGTGATCGTGACGGGCGGAGGGCCCGGCATCATGGAGGCTGCTAACCGAGGCGCCTTCGACGTCGGCTGCAAATCCATCGGGCTCAACATTCGACTGCCTGCAGAGCAGCACCCCAATCCTTTCATCACGCCGGAACTTTGCTTCCAGTTTCGGTACTTCGCCATCCGCAAATTTCACTTCATCTTGAGAGCGGCGGGCGTGGTGCTGTTTCCAGGCGGCTTTGGCACGCTCGACGAACTCTTCGAAGCTCTCACACTCCGGCAGACGCACCGCATGCAACCGGCGCCGATCGTGCTCTACGGACGCGACTACTGGAAGAACGTGATCGACTTCCGCAAGCTTGCCGACTACGGCGTGATAGCCGATGCGCATCTTGATCTCTTTTCGTATGCCGACACGCCAGAGGCAGCCTGGCGGACCATCGTTGATTTCAACGAGCGGCAACGCAAATCACAGGAGCGAGCGGAGCACCTCGTCACCGGTGACGGTGAACTGAACCCGTAGTCCTCAGGCGGCGCTTCCGCGTCAGGAACATGCACAGCCCATTTGACTTTGCTCCCGGAAGTTTGGTGCACAACGGACGCGTCGCGATGGTGACTGGCGGCGCCCGCCGAGTGGGCCGAGCGATCGTGCGTGCGCTTGCGGCACGAGGGTATGCCGTGGCGATTCATGCCAACGCCAGCCTCGCTGCGGCTCGTGAAGATGCGGCAGTGCTCGAGGCAGCCGGCGTGCCAGCCTTGGCGGTCACAGCAAATCTCCGCGACGAAGGGCCGGTGCGGGCGATGGTGCACCGTGTCAGCGACCACTTCGGGCGACTCGACGCGGTGGTGAACTCAGCAGCCATTTGGCGGCCGCAGCCATTCGAATCGGTGACCGCGGATGACCTGCGGCAACACTTTGAGGTCAACGTCGTAGGGAGCTTCGTGGTGGCCCAGGAAGCCGCGATGACGATGATCGATCAGGAGTCGGGCGGATGTATCGTCAACATCGGTGATTGGGCCGTGGCCCGGCCGTATGCCAACTACGCCGGGTACTTTCCGAGCAAAGGGGCGATCCCAGCGATGACGCGTTCACTGGCGGTGGAACTGGCGGCTCGCAATCCGCGGATTCGCGTGAACTGCGTGCTCCCGGGTCCGGTGATGCTCCCGGACGACCTCTCGGCGGAGGAACGCAGCGAAGCGATAGCTGGCACGCTCCTCAAGCGAGAAGGTCGGCCTGAGGACGTGTCTCATGCAGTGCTGTTTCTGATCGAAAACGAGTTTGTGACCGGCGTCTGCTTACCGGTCGATGGCGGTCGGACAATCGCCTAAGCACGGGCCTCATGCGGCTGACGCCACGGAAGATGCAGAGAAAACACAGAGCCCACGCCGGGTGTGCTCTTCACGTCGACGCTCCCGCCATGCGCCTGCACGATGTGTTTTACGATCGACAGTCCTAGGCCGGTGCCCCCAAGTTTGCGGCTTCGACCTCGATCCACGCGATAGAAGCGTTCGAAAATTCTTGGCAAGAACTGTTCTTCGATGCCACAGCCCTCGTCGGCCACGGTGATGGTGATGCTGCGGTCTTCGGTGGCGTCGCTCGCCTCGCGTGAGACCGTGATCCGTACCATTTTGCCAGCGTCGCTGTATTTGATCGCGTTGTCGATCAGATTGATCAGGGCCTGTTCAAGCAAAGGCGGGTTGACCGAGACAAGAACCGCGGGATCGCCGGACACGGTCACCTCGATTTCTCGTTCCACTGCCCGCAGTTGGCAGCTGCCGATCGCGGCGGCGATCACATCCATCAGCGGCACAGTCTCGAGCACGAGGTCACTGCTCTCTTCGATACGTTCGATCCGAGAGAGGGCCAGGAGATCTTCAATGATGGCCTCGAGCCGCTCCGCCTGACGAGCGATGATGGCGAGAAACCGCTGGGCGTCATCTCGATTCTCGATGGCACCATCCATCAGGGTTTCCACAAACCCTCGGATTGAGGCGGTGGGTGTTTTCAGTTCATGTGAGACGTTGGCAACAAAGTCGCGGCGGATATTTTCGAGGTGGCGAAAGTTCGTGACATCGTTAAGGACAATCACTGCCCCATGATCGCCACCGCTCGGTGAGCGGAGCGCGGTGCCGCGAACGAGCAGCACACGTTCTCGGGTCGCGTCTCGAAGCACGAGATCATCTTCGATCGGTTCTTTGCAATCGAGGACCCGCAGCACAAAACGGCGGAGATCGGGGTTCCGCACGACCTCCTGCAGTGGCCGCAGGAGGACCTTACCTGGATCGAGGCCGAGGAGTTCGGCGGCTGCGGTGTTGATGCTCAACAGGCGATAACGCCGGTCGACGGCGAGGACTCCCTCCACCATGCTGCCGAGCACGGCCTCTTGCTGAGAACCCTGCCGGCCGATGGTGCGGGCGCGTTCGAGGAGTTGGTCGCGGAGGCCTTGAACGGCACGTGCGATGGTGTCGAGTTCGGCGATGTCTGGCGTGGGGATCGCGATGTCGAGGGCTCCGCTGGCCAACAAACTGGCCGAGTCGGCCAGTTCCTCGACGCCAGAAGCGGCCCGCTTTGCAATGAGGTAGCCGACCGCAATTGCCACGATCACTGCCGCAAGGATGCGGAGCAGTAGCGACCGCTGACTCGATCGGAGCAGCTCGTCGACCAAGGCCGACTCGGAGGCGACAAGGATCACCCAGCGGTCGTTGGCCGCACGAGCGAGCGTGAGAACGCGTCGCCCTTGATCGGCGTCGTAGTGGTTGCTGCGTGCCTCTGAGGAACCCGCCCGAACGGCCGAGAGGGCGTCTGCGTCTCCTCGGCGTGCTGACGACGTTTGAACTTCGATTTCTACCTGAGTCCCGGAACGCCCCGGGCTGGCTTCGCCCGGTTCTGGAAAGGCGGCGTTTGGTAAGGCAGGGTTGCCGCTGGGGTCGAACAGCTCCACCCGAAGCTGCGTGGTGCGGCCCAGGCTCTCAGCCGAAGCTTGCCAGCGTGCGATGGAGTTGGCGTCGAGGGAGTCGGTCGGAGCGGTGGCGGCGGCCATCCGTGCCACGTCGTCCATGCGACGGTATTCGGCAAGATCCGAAAGACGAGCAAGCTCAATCGACGCTAGCCAAGAGCAGGCCACGAGGCTGGCGAGAACAAATCCGCACCAACTCGCGAAGAGTCGCCAAACAAGTCGTGTACGAGGCATGAACCACGCGGTTGCGGGCAGAGAGATCCGGGCGGACCGGCTCAGGCGCGAAACCGGTATCCGACGCCACGAACGGTCTCGATGTACGAACCAAAATCGCCCAGCTTCTTACGGAGCCCAGCCACTTGAACATCCACCGACCGCTCCGTAACAGGATAATCCTCCCCTTTCACGGCGTCGACGATTTGCGTTCGCGTGTAGGCCCAGCCCGGTCGTTTGGCGAGGAATGCCAGCAACGAAAACTCGGTGAAGGTCAGATCCAAAGACTTTCCCGCGAGCGTCACTTCATGGCGACCTGGGTGAATCGAGAGTTCGTGAGCGTCGATCGTGACTTCCAGCTCGCTTTCACGCTGCACCTCTTGGCGTCGCAGGAGAGCCTTTACGCGGGCGGTCAGCACCCGCGGGCTGAACGGCTTGGTGATGTAGTCGTCGGCGCCTCGCTCCAAGCCGCGGACTACGTCGCTCTCCTCAGTCTTGGCGGTGAGCATGATGATCGGAATTTCACGCGTCTTTGCGTCTGCTTTGAGACGCCGGCAGACCTCCAACCCGTCGATGGCTGGCAGCATCAGGTCGAGCACGATCAGGCTCGGCGGCTGCCGCCGGGCAGAGGCGAGCGCCTCTTCGCCTGTCGCCGCACACGCCACGCGGAAACCTGCTTTTGCCAGGTTGTACCGGACCAACTCCCGCAGGTCGTCTTCGTCATCGACTACGAGAATGGTGGTGGTGTCGTGCGCGGGTCGGGGTGGGCGGGGTTGGTGGCGGGCAGCAAACCCCTCGGCCCGGTTCGCGGCGAGGGAACCGCCGCTGGGCATATCAGGCCGGTGTGTGCTGCGGTGCGACTCGCGGGCCAGGGCCACAGGCCCGGCAAGCGGCATCGGGTCGAGCTCACCGAGGGAGGGCACTCGGCTGAGAGGACTGAGGAGCGAACCGTCAGCGGCGAACGGTCGCCGGGTGAGCACCACTGCCACGTCGGAGGCCTCCAATGCATGGTCTGACTTTCAGAACATCAGGAGTTTAAGTCAACAGCAGCGCGGCGATGATGAGTTTTCGGTGAGCCTGGGGTTTTCGCCGAATTAAGAGAACAGCAACTCGACGTCTTCCGCGGTGAGGCTCGCGGCCATCCCTTCCTCGGCGCGAACGATCGACTCCGCGAGTTCTCGCTTTCGGGCCTGGAGATCGACGATTTTCTCCTCCACGGTGTCGCGGGCAATCAGCCGGTAGGCGAACACGGGGCGGGTCTGGCCGATTCGATGCGCACGGTCGACCGCCTGGGCTTCCACGGCGGGGTTCCACCATGGATCGAGGATGTAGATGTAGTCAGCGGCCGTCAGGTTGAGGCCCTGCCCGCCCGCCTTCAACGAGATCAGGAACAGGCGGCAATCGGGGTCTTCCTGGAAGCGGTTGACCCGTGCCTGCCGGTCGGTTGTGCGGCCATCGAGGTACTCGTAGGTCGTGCCCTTGGCATCGAGGTGTTGCCGCAAGATTGCCAAGAAACTGGTGAACTGGCTGAACACGAGAACCTTGTGCCCTTCATCGGTCACCTCATCCAGTTGACCGAGGAGCGCCTCCAGCTTCGCCCCCGGCTCATCCTTTTCGGAGGCGTCGATCAAGCCGGGGTGGCAGGCTGCCTGGCGAAGCCGTAGCAGGGCTTCCAAAACGGCGATGCGCGAGCGGCCGATCCCCATCCGGCTGATCCTGCCGGTGAGTTCCTGCCGGTAGTGTTCGCGGAGTTCGTCGTAGGCCTTCCGCTGTTTGGTACCGAGTTCCACCACGAGGGTCTGCTCGGTCTTTTCAGGCAGATCGGTGAGCACCTGATTCTTCGTCCGACGCAGCAGGTAGGGCCGTACAGCCCGGGCGACGACATCGGCGGCCGAACCTCCGCGTCCACCCGCGAGAAATCGTCGCAGCCGTGTGGCGGTGCCGAGCTGACCGGGGTTGAGAAACTCAAAGATGCTCCACAGCTCGCCAATGTGGTTTTCCACAGGCGTGCCCGTGACAGCAAGGCGGTGCCGAGCTCGCAAGAGACGACAGGCCTTGGCAGCTTGGCTGCCAGCATTCTTGATCGTTTGGGCTTCGTCGAGCACCACGTAGTCAAACTCCAGCTGACGATGATCCATCGCATCTCGTCGGAGCGTGCCATAGGTGGTGAGGATGAGATCCGCGTCGGCGAGCGTTTCGGCATTCTCGCGCCGAGCGGCACCCGTGTGGTTGAGCACGCGGAGCTGCGGGGCAAACCGCTTCGATTCTTCCATCCAGTTGAAAATCAGACTCTTCGGCACAACCACGAGCGACGGACGGTGGCCGAGCCCTTGCTCAGCCATGAGGCGACGCCTGCGGAGGAGCATGGCGAGTACCTGAATCGTCTTGCCAAGACCCATGTCGTCGGCAAGGCAGCCTCCTAGACCCATCTTTTCCAAGAAGATCAGCCAGCCGAGGCCCTCCTTCTGATACTGACGCAGCGTTCCCTGGAACCCGTCCGGCTCGGACTCGGGTTGCGGGCGTTCGCCGCTGGTGAGCTCTTCGCGGATCTTCTCAAATGCTTCGTCGACGCGGATGCTCGGCTGGCTGGCGAGCAAAGCGTCGAGCAACGCGGCCTGGATTCGTCCGTAACGGAGGCGCCCGTCTTGCTTTTGAGCGAGTGCCACCAAAGGCTCGAGCTGGCCGGGCCAGTCTTCCGGAAGGATGCCCATCGACCCGTCGGAAAGTTCCACTGCCCGTTCGCCTCTGGCGATGGCCTCGAGGAGGGCCGGCATCTCCACCGTGACGCCTCCAAAGTCGAGCGAGCCCGAGAGTTCAAACCAGTCGATGCCGCTCGTGACGTGCCAGGCCATGCTGCCAGCAGGGCGATAACGTCGGCCCGCCACTTCAACAGCCCAACCGACTGCGGCAAGTTGAGCGACGGACGCGTCAAGACGCTCACGGGCAATTTCCACATGGTGCGGCGCGTCGGCCTCTTTCGGGCTCGTTCCGCCAAAGCGAGGCAGTTCCGCGACGGCGAAACGCTCCGCCTCGCGATCCCGCAGCACGAGGATGTGCGATGCTAGATCGACCACGCCGCCGGCGGGATCGTCCGCCGCGACCAAGATGCCGCCGTAGTCGAACCAGACACGACCCGCCAGCCGCACCCGCTGCTGTCGTCGTCGCCGTCCGCCGGCACCATCAGGCTCCCCACTGACCGCTGGTGAATCGTCGAGAACGAGTTTGGGGCGAGGTTGCCCAGATTCGATTGTCCAGCCCGTCCAGGCAGGCAAGACCAGCCGTGGTGGGTTGGCGAGCCCGGCCAGTTGTTCGACGAGCCCGTCGATATGCTGACCGGGCAGCTCGATCGTTCCGCGGCGCTCAAACTGCTCCAACCAGCCCACATCGTTGCCCAGATCGACCCGCGCGAGTCGGTCGTCAAAGATGGCCAAGCCGCAACGGAGAATCGCTCGAGCGCTGCTGAGTTGCTTACGCTGGCTGCCCTGGGTCAGCATCCCGTCGAGGGTTGCCTTGGGGGGACGCTTCCCCGCTGCTCGCTGACCGTGTCCCGAGAGCGAAGATTCCTCTTCACTCGTCGTGGGTGGGTCGTCCGGACCAACCACGAGGGAGAACTGCCAGGGGCGACTGCCATCCCAGGCCAGAGGAATGGCGAGTTCTGGATTGCGGCGAGGCTCAGGTTGAAACAACAGCCGGCCACGTTCGCAAAGCCAGGCCAGACGTGTGGTGACGGCAGATTCATCGATCAGGATTCGGCTGACTTCAGCAGTCGTGACCGACTCCGAATAGCCGCGATCGACCACCGCTGTGCTTCCAAGCAGTTCAGCCAGCACGGCCCGCTCGTGGCAGTCGAGTTGTTCCTTGAGGGCCGCGTCGATGACCACGGGCTTTGGTCGGCCCGTTGCGTTGCCCGCCACATCAACCGTGATTCGTGCAGGTGTGAGCAAGACGCCTTTGGTTTCAGCGGACGCGTTCACTTCGAGCAAAAAGACGAGCCCTCCGCTGCCGCGACGCGCATCCCCTAGTTGAAACGAGCGGGTTCGCACCGCAGGTTCCACGAGACGACGCCGTGCTTCGAGGTCGACGGACCAGGCGGGCTGGCGACCGGAAGGCCAGATATTTCGGGGGGGGGCGATCGGCGCATGCACGCTCAACGAGGCCGGCTCGGCGACGGACTCGTTGCCGCTGTCGTCTGGAGCTTCG
>JBMTLP010000027.1:0-15055 GCA_049433245.1 Pirellulales bacterium | reverse complement strand
TTCTCCAGGTCGATCCGCTGCAGGGCTGAGCACAGACGACGCTGCTCGCGTGGTCCGCGAGCCCCGGGAATGCCGGCACCCACTCAAGCGCGGGCCGCATCGTCAGTCTTCGCATGCGACCGCTCTTTTTCTTAGCCGGCACGGACGGTGGCCACCGTGAGTCCCGTTCGGAGCTGCGACGCGTCGTCTCACGGCATTGGCTGCGGACTGACGTCGATTTCGGCGACGGCCGTCATGCCCAGGCGGAGCTGGCGTGGCGGGTCGGTGAGTTCCACGGTGACTGGATACTCAACGACATCGCTGGTCATCCAGTTGGTGGGCACGGGCGCCTTGCCGATCGCGAGCACGCGGCCGGAGCAGGCCAGCTGCGGCAGGGCATCGAAGCGGAGCGACACGCTCTGACCTGTGGCCACGCGGGCCACCTGCGATTCGTGCACCCGTACCTCGACGCGAAGCTGATTGAGATCAGGCATGGTGAGCAGGGGCTGCCGCTCACGAACGGTGCCGCCGGCGGCCAGGGGCGAGCTGTTTCGCGATTGGGCCTGCTGGGCGTGCACGACGAGCCCGTCGCAAGGGGCCAAAATGCGGCAGGCGGCGAGCTGCGTCTCAAGGCTCGCGAGCGTCGCCTCTTCTTGAGCCAGCGCGGCTTCGGCGGCAGCGACCCCAGCCTGAGCCTCGCGACGGCGGCCGGCGGCGAGGGCCTCCTCGCGAGCGAGCATCGCGGAGGCTTCCATGACTGCCAGCCCCCGCTCCGCTTCGAGCTGCTTGCGGCCTACGCTTTCGAGTCGCGTGAGGGTGGCGGTGGTGTCGGCGAGTTCGGCTTGGGCCTCCGCCAGTTCGAGGGCTCGCTCCAGGGTGGCGACGGAGCGGGCTTCAGGCAGGGCTTCCGCGGCGAGCTCACAGACTGCTACTCGCTTCCGCGCGATCTCGATGCGGCGGCGCAGCTGGTCGATCTCAGCGGCAAGTTCGCCTTGCTCACCGAGCAGAGCCGCCCGGGCCCGTTCGGCCACTTCCAGTCGTAGCCGGGCGATGGGAATCGTCGCCGAGATCTCTTTGCCGAGGGCCTCGGCGTCGCCGCGGGCGGCATCGCGCTGCAGGCGGGCCTGGTCGCAGATGACCTTCTGCTGGGCGACCGCCTGCTGCACCGCTCGGTCGTCAAAGGCCACAAGCAGGTCGCCCTTGGCAACGAGGCTGCCGTCGTCGATGAGAAACGCCAGCTGCTGTTCGCCGGGCAGCTCCGAGCGAAACGTCAGCACCTGGCCGCTCACCACCACGCCCTGCTCAAAGATGTGGTCGCGGGCCCGCTCGGTGAGGATCGGGGCCGGCTCGGCCTGGTCATCCGCCACACGACTGGCGACCACGCGAACCGAGCCGTCGTCGTGCCGCTGAGCGAGCAGCGCTTCGATGGCTGCCGCTGCTGCCGGCACCGCCTCGCCATTGGTCATCACCAGCTCCAGCCGGCTCAGCTCCACCCGCTCAGCATCGAAGCTGCCCTCTTGCTGGACGACCCGCAGATCGCCATACCGTCCGTGGAGGGTGGCCAGCGGCAGGATCAGGTCGAGCTGCTGGGAGACGCTCTCCTGCGGCAGCACACCCACGATCAAGAACGCGTGCCGGCCCACCCGCACGGTCTCTCCAACTGCCGTGCGCTCAGGAAAGAGCCGCCGACTGAGCCGATGCCCAAGCACCGCCACGCTCCGCCGTTGCTGCTCGTCTTCGGCGGTGAGGAAACGGCCCACGGCTGGGAGTGGCGGATGGACCACGGCATAGGTGTCGGTCGTGCCAACGAGGCGGGCCTCTGCTGTGCGGTCGCCTGCGCGGGCCTCGGCGGTGAAGGATCGGATCGGGACGACCTGCTCGATCCCCGGAACGGTTTCCACGATCGCCTGCAGGTCGTCGCGGGTGAGGCCGTAGCTGGCGGCGGCGGGCCCCCGGTTTGGCGGCTTCACGCTCTCCACCAGGATCAACGGCTGCTCTGGGGCGACGGCTGGCGGGCCGTTCTCGGCTGCGGCAGTCAACGGACCGCGGAGCGGGCAGGCGATGATCGCCAGGAGTGACGCGAGCACGACGGCCCGGGCGTTTGGAAGCTTGATGAGCATGACGTGCTCCTTTTTTCCCAAGTGCGTTTTTTCCCAAGTGCGTTGCCGATCCACCAGCCCAGGATCGAGGCTTCTGGAGCCCTCTCGAGGCAGGAGCGCCGCTGTTTTCTCCCCACAGCAGCATCCTGATCACGGCCGGGTACACTGGCAGTGTACGTCGGGGCCGCATGTTGGAGGCCTCGCAGACTCGAGGGACGTGTGGCAGTGGCAGACGAAACGGAATCGCTGTTTGGCAAGCGGGTGTCGGTGGAGCAGGTGGAAGAGGGCCATGAGCTTGCGCCCAAGTTTGATGCGGCGGGCTTCATCCCCTGCGTGACCACCGACTACACCTCAGGCGAGGTGCTGATGGTGGCGGTGATGAACCGCGAGGCCTTCGCCAAGACGATCGAGACGGGCGAGGCCCACTACTTCAGCCGCAGCCGGCAGTGCCTTTGGCATAAGGGGGCAACCAGCGGCCTGGTGCAGAAGGTGGTCGAAATGCGGATCGACGACGACCAGGACTGTGTCTGGCTGCGGGTCGATGTGGCCGGCGGGGCGAGCTGCCATGTGGGCTACCGTTCCTGCTTCTACCGCAAGGTGCCGGTGGGCGAGCAGCGGACTGCTGGGCAGGCGCTTGAGTTTCTCGAGAGTGAGAAGACCTTCGACCCTAAGGCGGTCTACGGCGACGCCCCGAATCCCACGCAGCTGTGATGGTTGCAGGAGCGGTTGGATTGGCGGTGGCTTCGTGAGGCGACTGCTTGAGAACTGCTCGCATCCTCCTCGACGCTTGAAGATGGAGACAGCGGATGTTTGACATGCCCGAGAGCAACGACGAGCCCACGCAGTTGGCCCTGGTGCGGCAGCTGAAGTTTTGCGCGGGCCACCGGCTCTACCGCCATGAAAGCAAGTGCGCCTTCTTCCATGGCCACAACTACCGGGTGGACATCGAGGTGGTGCCAGCGGCGGGCGGCCATGAGGTCGATGTGGTGGGCCGCGTGATCGACTTCTCGATGATCAAGCGTCGGATGCTCGGCTGGCTCGATGCCAACTGGGATCATGCGTTTCTGGTGTTTGAAGAAGACGCAAACGCGCTGGCCGCCGTGCAGATGGTGGAGCCCACGAAGTATTTCGTGATGCCCTGGAATCCGACCGCGGAAAACATGGCCCGCTATCTCTTGGAGGTTGTTGCGCCCAACGTGCTTGGCGATCTCGGCGTGGTGGCCCGGCGGGTGGCCGTCTGGGAAACCGACGAGGCCTGCGCGGTGGCGATCCGCGGTGGTGATCTCGCCGCGGCTCCGCAGCTGGCCGAAGCCGTCTGCGTCGACAGCCGTTCGTGAGCCGAGCGGCGACTGCAGCACACGCACAGACCACACGCAGACCACATGCAAGGGATGACAGCGAATGACCCAGGCAGCAGGCGGCGAGGCATTTCCCGGCAGGTTTCCCACCACGCGGCTCCGCCGCACCCGACGGCATCCCTGGTTGCGGTCGCTGGTCACCGAGACGCGGCTCTCGCCGGAAAATTTGATTTGGCCGCTGTTTGTGCATGACCGGCCCGAGGCGGAGGCGGTGCCGGCGATGCCGGGTGTGTCGCGACTCTCCATCGAAGGTGTGGTCGCCGCGGCGTCCGAGGCCAAGACGCTCGGAATCCCAGCGATCGCCCTGTTCCCAGTGATCGACCCGAGCCTGAAGACCGACGACGGAGCCCACGCAGTCGAGCCCGACAACCTCGTCTGCCGCTGCGTGCGGGCGATCCGGCAGGCTCACGGCAATGAGATCGGCATCATCTGCGACGTGGCTCTCGATCCCTACACGAGCCACGGTCACGATGGCTTGCTCTGCGACGGTGAGATCCTCAATGACGCCACGGTGGAGGTGCTGCGGCAGCAGGCCGTTGTGCTCGCCGACGCCGGCTGCCAGGTCGTGGCGCCGTCCGACATGATGGACGGACGCGTGGGCGCGATTCGCGAGGCTCTCGATCAGCACGGCCACGAAGGCGTGGCGATCCTCTCGTATGCCGCGAAGTTTGCCTCGGCCTTCTACGGCCCCTTTCGTAGTGCGGTGGGGAGCGCGGCCAACCTCGGCGGCGGTGATAAGAAGACCTATCAGATGAATCCGGCCAACAGCGATGAGAGCCTCCGAGAGGTGGCCCTCGATATCGCTGAAGGTGCCGACATGGTGATGGTGAAACCGGCGATGACGGCCCTCGATGTGATCCATCGGGTGAAGACGTCGTTCGGGATGCCGACCTTCGCGTATCAGGTCAGCGGCGAATACGCGATGATCCATGCCGCCGCCGCCGCGGGCATGCTCGACCTCGAGGCCGCCATGCTCGAGAGCCTGCTCTGCATTCGCCGGGCGGGAGCGGATGCCGTGCTTACCTATTTTGCCCCGGCAGTGGCGAGACGCGTCGGTACGGCTTGAGATAGCTTCGTTTGGCGCATTTGTAAGGAAAAGAGCCAAGAGCGGCGCGCGGATTGTGCCGATTCTGTGGGTGTCGGGCTTTAGGCAAGAAATGCCAGGCCCCGGCGGTCGACAGAGGAGGTCCATCGCGGATGGGTACTCGTGCACATCACGGGAAGCAATGGCGATGTGGGGTGGCTCTCGCGGCGCTCCTTGGCGTGGTGTTCGTGTTTCCCCCGCATCTCACCGACGCTGCAGAGCCGCTTGCTCAAGGCATCGACCTCTCAGACTTCGATCAGCTCGCATTCCAGGTGCCGAGAGAGGAGGCCTCGCGGCTTTCGGAAGAGCGGCCCATCCTCGCTCCCGACCAGCCGGGCAATATTCGTGCTGGTGCCGGACAGGAGTTTGAGAGTGGGCTGGCAGGCAGTCAGGGCGCTGTGCTCGATCCCAACCAGGTGGGCAACATTCGAGAGAGGCTCAACGCGATTGAGGGCAGCATTGGGAAATACCCGCTCATCCGGCTGAGCGGCTTCTTCCAGCTTGAGGACGGGCTCTACAGCCAGTCGGCGGCAAGTGTTGGCCGCTACGGCGATATGCAGGATGGCGTCGGTTTTCGTCGAACGCGACTGCAAGCGATCGGCGAACTCTCTGAGTTCACCGCCTACACGATTGAGTTGGACTTCTCCCAAGCAGGTCGACCGAGCCTGTTCGACGTCTGGGGTGAGATCGACGAAATCCCTTGGTTTGGCACGATCCGCATCGGGCAGTTTCGACAGCCGGGCCTGATGGATTCTTGGACGAGCGTGCGGCATCTCGATTTTCTTGAGCGATCCGCAGCCTTTCAGGCAGTCGATCCCTTTCGCCGCCTCGGCATCATGTCGTACGGCATGAGCGAAAGCGAACGCACCCAGTGGGCGGCGAGCGTGTATGCGACTGGCTTGACGTTCTGGGATGGCCAGCAGATCTACCGCACCTTTGGTGACAACCGCTACGGTGCCCAGCTGGGTGATAACGGCGGAGTCTCCTTTGGCAGCCGTATCTCTCACCTCTTGTACTACGACGAGCCTTCTGAGGGCCGCTATCTGCTGCATGTGGGCACGGGCTTTGTCTTCAGTGAGCTGGGCGGAGCGGGCGACAGTCTCAACTTCGGAAAGACCTACAACGCAGCTGTGCTCCCAGAGTTTTTTATCGGCGATCCAGACGGCGGCGGTGTGACTGCCGCGGGCACGCCGTTCGTGCTTAGCGCAGGCCGCATCCTGGCCAACAACTTCTGCCTCTACCACCTCGAACTGGCCGGCAACTACGGTCCTGTGCACTTTCAGTCGGAGGCGATGCTCGAGACAATCAACCAGCAGGGAGGGCCGACGATTCTCCTGCCAACGGCCTACATGCAGGGGGGCGTGTTTCTCACAGGCGAGAAGCCGGGTTACCTCAAGCAGGCGGGCGTGTTTGACTACAACGTTGTGCCTCACACGCCCTTCTTCGGAACCGGGCGGCACGGCCACCTGCGGGGCTGGGGTGCCTGGGAGTTGGCCTGTCGCTGGTCCTACGTCGACATGTCGATGGTCAACGTCAACCCCGCCAATCAAATCCAACACGCCGTGGGACCTCCGCCCTCCCCAAACTACGGCGTGCTCAACGAGTCGACTGTCGGCGTCAACTGGTGGTGGAACCGCAACACGCGGTTGCAGTTCAACTGGATCCACAGCATGCCAGACTTGGTGGGCTACGGCCCGGCCCCGTTTGACATCTTTGGCACCCGCTTCCAGATCGAGTTTTAGGCTGCGACGCGGAGGAGACACCCATCATGGTGCGGCGATTCATCAAACTCAGTGGGCTGGCGGTGTGGCTGCTGGTCTTGGTCGGTGCGGTGCACGCGGCGGAAACCACGTCGCCAGTCGCACCAGCTCCTGAAGAGGTGCCATCCGTGGACGAAAGCCATCGGACGCCAGCCCCGCCAGCCACGAACGCGGTGGCATCATCCACCGACGGCCGCTGTGACCGCTGCGGCAGCTGTGCGAGTGTGCGGCGGGTCTGTGTGGCCGTGCCGGTGGAGCGTGAGAAGAAGAAGGTCTGCTGGAGCTACCGCTGCGAGCAGGTCTGCATCCCGGGCCCGAGCATCTTCTGCGGCGAAAGCTGCGAGTCTGACCAGTGCGGCTCGTGGTGGAAGCAGTGGTGGAAGCCAACCTGTGCTCACACGATCACCAAGCGGGTGCCGGTGAAGACGGAAGTCGTTCGCAAGCAGCCAGGCTTTGAGTGGAAGCTGCAGGAGAGGTGCTGCGGCTGTAACCCGCAGTGCTCGACACCGCAAACGAGCTGGCTCTCCTGTCTGCTACACCCCTTTGGGGCGAAATGACACCAGTCGCTCGTGATCGGTTTCCAGCCGCGGCGGCGAGGGATGGCCGGTGTGAGCCAGGTCGACGCCGTAGGGGATCGCCGGGAAGACCGCATCGAGGCACTCGCGGATGCTCTTAGGCCGGCCGGGCAGGTTGACGACCAGGGCCCGGCCGCAGATGCCGGCGGTTTGCCGTGAGAGGATCGCGGTGGGCACAAACTGCAGCGACACCTGCCGCATCAGTTCACCGAAGCCCGGCAGGAGCTTGGAGCAGACCCGCTCGGTGGCTTCCGGGGTCACGTCGCGAGGGGCTGGGCCGGTGCCACCGGTGGTCACAATCAGACAGCAGCCGGCCTCCGCCATCGCACGGATCGTGGCGGCGATCACGTCGACATCATCGGGCACGATCTGTTCGTGTGGTTCCCAGGCTGAGGTCAGGACCTCGGCCAGATACGCACAGATCGCGGGCCCGCCCTCATCGGGATACTCGCCGCGGCTGGCGCGATCTGAGACTGTAAGGATGCCGATGCGGGCTGGAGGAGGGTGGCCGGGGCCGGCGGAATGGCTCATGGCTGGTGTCTTCTAGGAAAGCGATCCGCGGAGATCGTCGGCCTGTCGGCGGATCTCTCGCAGTTCGCTAGGGGCTTTGCGATCGACGTTCTTCAGCTGCATCGTCATGCGGGGATTGCCGTTGAGCAGTTTCTGGTGACGAGCGAGAAAGTCCCAGTAGAGCGTGGTGAAGGGGCACGCATCAGGCCCGGCTGCTTGCTGCGGCTTGTAGCGACACTGCCGGCAGGCGTTGCTCATGCGGTTGATGTAGGCGCCGCTGGCGCAGTACGGCTTCGAGGCCATCACGCCCCCGTCCGCATACTGGCTCATGCCGAGGGTGTTGGGCAGTTCCACCCACTCCACCGCATCGACATACACCGCGAGATACCAGCGGTGGACCTCAGCGGGATCGACGCCGAAGAGCATCGCGAAGAGCCCCGTGACCATCAGGCGTTGGATGTGGTGGGCATAGCCGAAGTCGAGGGTCTGCGTGACCGCGTCGCGGAGGCAGGCCATCTCGGTGTTGCCGGTCCAGTAGATACTGGGCAGTGGCAGCTCGGCGGTGAGGGCGTTGCGTCGCTCATACTCGGGCATGAACTGCCAGTAGACGCCGCGGACATACTCCCGCCAGCCGAGGATCTGCCGGATGAAGCCCTCGGTCGACTCGAGGCTCGCTGCCCCCGCCCGCCAGGCGTCTTCGGCGGCACGCACGATGTCCCGCGGGTCGAGCAACTTGAGGTTCATCGCAGCGGAGAGACGCGAGTGGTAGAGCCAAGGCTCGCCCGTCCAGATCGCGTCTTGGTAGGTACCGAAGTTGGGCAGGCGGTGGCGGATGAAGTCGGTGAGGGCTCGCCGCGCGTCTTCCGGCGTGACTGGCCAGTCAAACGCGTCGAGTTTGCCGGGATGGGAAGCGAACCGCTTTCGCACCAGATCCATCACCGCAGTGGTGATCGCATCGGGGGGGAAACCGACGGGAGCGGGCAAGTGGCCAGGGCCGCCCTTGGGAAAAGCGCCGCGGTTGGCCGCGTCGTAGTTCCAGGCTCCACCTGCTGGCTCGCCATGCTCCATGAGCACATCAAACTGCTTGCGGAGCGGTCGGTAGAAGTATTCCAACCGCAGTTGCTTGCGGCCGGCGGCATGCTCGGCGAACGCCTCAGGCGTGGAGAAGAAATGACGGTCTCTGCGGATCTCAAGCGGGAGGCCGAGGGTGGTGGCGGCTGTGCGGAGGCTCTCCCTGACCCGCCACTCGCCCGGCTCCACCACGATCAACCGCTCGGGAGGTGTTTTCTGCTTTCGCAGCCGAGTGACACTGGCGGCCAGTGCAGCCGCGAGGGTAGCCGGCTCCTGCTCGGCCTTTTCGGTGGTGAGTTCCTGGTAGTCAACCGCTATCCCCCGCTCGCGTAGCCGCTCACGAAAGTGCCGCATGGCGGAGAGGAACAGGGCGATGCGGGCCTGGTGGGTCCACACATGCGTCGACTCCTCGGCCACCTCTGCCATCCAGACACAGTCGACGGCAGGGTCAAAGCCATCGAAGGCAGCGCTGGCGTCATCGAGCTGATCACCAAGCACGAGGACGAGGTTGCGAGGCATGAGGGCGTCCTGGTGTTATGTCACCGGAGCCGCGGCGAGCTTCCGCAGCAACTCGTCGGTCTCCTCCCAACCAATGCAGGCGTCGGTGATCGACTGTCCGTAGGCGAGGCACGAGGGATCACGGCAATCCTGCCGTCCTTCCACGAGATGGCTTTCGATCATAGCGCCGACGATCGCGCACTCACCACCGGCTCGCTGCTCGAGGATGCTCTGCACAACCTCCCGCTGGCGGCGATGGTCTTTGCCACTGTTGCCGTGTGAGCAGTCCACCATCAGCCGCTCGCTGACGCCCGCTTTGCGGAGCGACGCGATGGCCTTGGCGACCGACTCCGGGTCGTCATTGCGACCACGATCTGAGCCGCGAAGGATCAGGTGGCAATCGGGATTGCCGGTGGTTTCCACGATGGCGACCATCCCCTGCTTGGTGACAGACAGGAAGTGGTGGCTCTTGGAGGCAGCGCGAATCGCGTCGATGGCGATCCCCACACGACCGTCGGTGCCATTCTTAAAACCGACAGCGCACGAGAGGCCGCTGGCGAGCTCGCGGTGGATTTGGCTCTCGGTGGTCCGAGCTCCGATCGCGCCCCAGCTGACGAGATCGGCGATGAACTGTGGCGTGATCGTGTCGAGGAACTCACACCCGACAGCGAGGTCGAGTTTTGCAATGTCGATCAACAGTCCCCGGGCCGCGTGGAGGCCTCGGTTGATGTTGAAGCTCTCATCGAGATCGGGATCGTTGATCAGCCCCTTCCACCCTACGGTGGTGCGAGGTTTCTCAAAGTAGACCCGCATCACGATTTTCAGCGTGCCCGCAAGTTCGTGGGCAAGCGGCGCCAACCGGCTTGCGTATTCGCGGGCAGCGGCAACATCGTGGATCGAGCAGGGGCCGACCACCACCAGCAGTCGCGGATCATCCCCGCTCAAAATCTGTTGCACGTCCTCTCGATGACGGCTGATCGACGTAGCCAGGTCGTCGGTGACCGGCATCTCCTCCAGCAAAATGGCTGGAGGGATCAGTGGTCGGAGCTTCTTGATCCGAAGATCGTCGGTGCGGGGATGATTCCCGATGTCGTCAAGCATGTATCCGCTGCACGAAAGGAGGAAAGCACGGTGGCGTCGAGCGGAAACATCACCGCGAGACCGCATCATTATGGCGTGCGAGGCGGTGCTGCCAACGGCTGGCAACAGAGCCTGCTGGGCTGGCAACCCTAGCCGCCGCCTTCCGTCGTTGAGGCCGGTTCGTCCTCCGCCGCTGCTTCGGCGATCGCTTCCTTGTGACGCTCGAGTTCTTCGAAGACCGTGGTGATCTCCTGTCTCGTGGCTTTCAGTGTGGCGTGCATCGACATGATCAGAGCTGCTGCTTCCCGGGCTTCGCTGGCGAGCTCATCCATCGGCGTTTCTGAGTTGTCGAGCCGCACCAGTATCTCATCGAGCCGCGCTTCTTTGTGTTCGTAACTCAGCGAGGCCAGGGGATCGTCAGCGCTCGCATCGCCGGCTTTGGAAGCGGATTTTTTGGCCATGGCTATGGACTTTCTGGTGTGGGGGGACAGTCGGCCTGGGGGCTCCCAACATCGATCGACTCTACCCGACTGGTGAGCGATCCGTCGGCAAGGACGGCTTGTAGTGGCTGACCGAGGTGAACGGCCTCGATGCTCCGCACGGGCTGGCCTGCAGCATCGCGAAGCATGGCATATCCGCGGCGGAGCACCCGTTCGGGCCGAAGCGCCTCGAGCCGGTTTTCCAGACTCTTCAGGCGAGCTTCCGCGGCCGTTACCGCATGCGTGTAGCGAGGCTGTCGCAGCCGTTGTCGCCTGCTGACGAGTTGCAGGTGGCGATGCAGGAGCGTCCGTTCGGCCGCGTGGCCGGCCCGCGTGCCCGCCTCGGCCAGTCGGCCTTGAGCGTCGCGGAGGTGATGCGCTGTGCCGGAGCGGAGTGAGGCCGTGGCCTCGGCCAGCCGGCTGTCGCGGGCGAAGGTGGCCTGAAAGGCGGCAGCCTGCAGTTGAGAGAGATGCGTGGCCAACTGTGCCTCTGCCAGGGCGAGCAGTTTGCGTGTGCCTTGGGTCAGGCCCACGCTGTAGCGGTCGAGGGCGCGGGCGGCGAGTTCCACCGGGCGTCGCGAAAGCGCATCGATCCGTTCGGCGGCAACTTGCAGACGGTCGTCCAGGCCCGCCAACTGTTGCACGAGTGCTTCGGCCAGGGCGGTAGGCGTTTTGAAACTGTGATGGGCGACATGGTCGAGCACGCCGGTGTCGATTTCATGACCAATGCCGACCCAAACCGGCACCGGCATCTCTGCGACCCGACGAGCCACAGCCTCGTTGTCGAACCAGGCAAGATCGACCGGTGACCCGCCGCCACGGACGATCGCCACGAGCGAAAGGGGAAGTTGCGAGAGGTGGTCGAGGGCCTGCACGACTTCGGCCTCGAGTCGTTCTCCTTGCATCGCGGCAGAGGCCAGGATCACCCGAAAACTGTACGGGCTTTCCTGAATCGTCTTCAAGAAGTCGTTGGCTGCAGCAGAGCCGGCCGCAGTGATCAGCCCGATGGCGAGCGGCGCTGCTGGTAGCGGGCGTACGGCGTTGGCATTCAACAGACCAGCTGCGGCAAGTCGTTCCAGAATCAGCCGCCGGTTGCGGTCGATGTGCGCCTCGCCAAAACTTGGATCGACATCGTGGATCTGCAGCGACAGTCCGTGCACCTCGTGGTAGGTGACCGAACAGAGCACGCAGATGTCGCGGTTGCCTTCGAGCAGTTCGGCTGAACCGGAGCGTTCGAGTTTGCGACGGATCTCGAGCAAGTTTGCCCGCCAGATGACGGCACTCATCTTGGCCACGGTCTGGCCGTTGTCGTCAACGTCGAGCAGTTCTCCATAAAAATGGCCCGATCGGGCGGGAGTCCTGGCCACGAGTTGGGCCCGCACCCAAAACCGCTTCGACGACACCTCGAGCAGCAGATCGCGGATGCGGCTCGTCACCGCCGCGAGCCGGAAAATCCGTGGAGGTTGATGGGTGGCGGGCTCGGTCACGGCAGGGGTCTCAGGTGGAGAAGCGTCTCTGCAAAAAGGTCGTGAATAGTGCGCGTTCAGAAAGTGCACAAATGAACATGTCGTGAGTTTGGTCGTCACTTGGGGAGACTGTCAAACGCAGACACCGATCGCTTGACTCGCTGCGGACGGATCTATACTCTTTTGCAAGTCGATTGCATCTGCGTCCTGGGGCACCAGCTCCAACCTGTGTTCACGGTGAGGAACTTCGATGCGTTTTGCAGTGTGCTTGGGAGAGGGAGGGCCGCATGCGGCCAGTCGGCCTGCGGTGGCCCACCCTCGCGGCTTCACGCTGGTGGAGTTGCTCGTGGTGATCGCCATCATCGGCACGCTCATGGGGCTCCTCCTGCCGGCCGTGCAGTCGGCTCGGGCTGCTGCCCGCCGGGCGGAGTGCAGCAACAAGATTCGCCAAGTGACCCTCGGCGTGTTGATGTATGCCGATGCCCATCGCGGTCTCTTTCCTTCGGGCGAGCACCCGGGCCACGAGGAGCACGACGACCACGACCACAATTTCGCGTCAGCTGACGACGACGATCACGACCACGATGCCGAAGAGCATCACCTGCATTGGATCGGCGCGATCGGACCGTTTGTGGAGCGAGTCGATTCGATCCGCATCTGCCCTGATGATCCTCTTGGTGATCTAAGGATGCGGGGTCTGCCCGGCTCAGGGCTCGCCTTTCTCGATCCCAACTACCCCGACGCGGACGAGCGGTTCACTCCCAAGACAAGCTATGTTGCCAACGGATACTTCGCCTTTAGTGACGAACCGGGGCAGACTGGCATCCGCTCGCTCGAGCAACTGCGGGCGCGTTCCAAGACGATCATGCTCTTTGAGAAGTTTTCCAACCCGTTGGTGCTGACCGATCAGCATCTGCAGGAGGAGGACCTGCTCGGGCCGCACTACGACCACACCCATTCGCCGCACTGGTTCCACCACTTCCCGGAGCGCGAGGAAGTGCTCGAGGAGATCGCCAGCGACATCCAACTCGCCCGCCACGGCACCGGCAGCCACTTTGCCTACGCGGATGGCCATGTGGCCCTGGTGCAGCAAGAGGCGATTGTGGAATGGATCGACCGCGGGTTCGATTTCGCAAAGCCGCAGTAAAACAGCGGTTTTTCGTCCGGATTGGCCCAGGACTGGTCAACGCGAAAATGCTGGTTACGCAGCCGCTGAGGTTGCGGTTCATCTCTCAGACACCTGCGTATCTGCAGACCTGAGAGGACCACCCATGATTGCGATCGCATCACCAGCGGCCAAAAAGTTGTCTCGGAACACGTCTGTCCGGCAGACAGCCTTGCAGAAACAGCGCGACGCCTTCTTCAGCCGGCCGATCGACTTCATCCCGTGTTCAGATTTTCGCCGGAAGAACGCCGAGCGGCTGGCAAGCACACCGCCGGCTGACGCGCAGGTGCCGCTGCAAGAACTGGGCGGAAAGCGCGTGCCTGACGGCACGATCGCCCCCTACATTGCCCGTCTCTACGACGGCCGGCTCCTCACGAAAGATGAGGAGCAGTTCTATTTTCGTCGCATGAACTGGTTGAAGTATCAGGCAGCCAAGATCCGCAAGACGCTGGACCGTTCGCGGGTGACGCGGAAGCAGATGCAGCAGGTTGAGGCCCTTCTCGATGAGGCCGACACGGTCAACTCACTGATCATCACCGCCAACTTGAGGCTGGTGGTGTCGATTGCCAAAAAGTTCGTCTCGACGGAACTCGCTTTTGAGGATCTTGTCAGCGAGGGCAACCTGGCTCTGATGCGAAGTGTGGAGAAGTTCAACTTCGCCTTAGGGAATCGCTTCAGCACGTATGCCACCTATGCCATTCAGCGGCACTTCTACCGTCTTTCCCAGCGTTCACGGAAGCAGTGGAATCGGTTTGTGTCTGATGACACCGCCTTGCACGCTCTCTCGGCAGATGAGCGAGATCCGGATCTGTGCACCTCGGCACAGGTCGACGTGCTCAAGCAGACCTTCGGGCGGTTTCTCGAAGAACTCGAGCCTCGCGAGAAGCAGATCGTCGTGGCACGGTTTGGCTTCGATGGGGAGGCTCCGCGAACCTTCCGAGAACTCGGCAGTCAGATGGGCGTCTGCAAAGAACGGATTCGGCAGATCCAAGGTCGCGCGATGGAGAAGTTGCGGCAGATGGCCGAAGAGGCTCGACTCGCTCAAACCGTTGGTGACTGGCTGTAATGACGGAGGTCCTAGCCCTTCGGTCGTTCTGAGCTCGTAACAGCATGGAAAGCCAATCAGAGGACAGCGTTTCGTTGGTAGCCCACGGATCGTTGCTCGTGCTGATCACGCAGCTCTCTGCGACGGCTTTCATGGCGGGCGTGATTTGGTACGTCCAGTTGGTGCACTATCCACTGATGGCAGGCTGGCCACAGGCGGCCTTCCCACAGTGGGAAGCTGCTCACCGCGAGCAGACCGGCTTGGTGGTGGTGCCAGCCATGCTTCTCGAGGGCCTCACCGTTGGCCTCCTCCTGCTGCGTCGTCCTGCAGGTGTGCCAGCGTTGCTCTCCTGGCTTGGGGCGGTGGCCCTCGTCGTGATCTGGGGCAGCACCTTTGCCGTGCAGGTGCCGCTGCATGAGCGGTTGAGCGCAGGGTGGGACGTAGCCACCCACGCGCAGCTCGTGCAGAGCAACTGGCTGCGGACGAGCCTCTGGTCGGCTCGGTTGGCCGTGGCGGCAGCCATGCTCTGGCGGGGAGCCCTGGTGACCAAAAAACAGGAGACGTGACACGTTTTCCACCTCACACACGCGGAAAACCGGCAAAACTTGTCTTGCCACGGCAGGCTCAACCCCCTACTTTCCCAGGCCCAACGAAGCATAGAGGCCGTGATCTTCCTCGCGTCACCTGACAGGAAGCTGGCCGGAAGGGAGGCTGCTTTCGATGGATGCCCAACCCGATGCGATGATGAGCCTGGAGGCACTCGCGGAGCGAGTTGCTGGAGAGGTTGTTGGTGATGCGTCGCTGGCCTGTGACTCCGCGGCCACCCTGGAAACGGCCGGGGCCGCGTCGATCAGCTTCGTATCGACGGCGTCGCGCTTGGCCGTCA
>JBMTLP010000026.1:0-15256 GCA_049433245.1 Pirellulales bacterium | reverse complement strand
GCCACCAGCTACGGGGCAAGTGACGACCTCGGCTTCACCGCACTCACCCCCACCTACTGCTACGACCTGCACGCGACCGCCCTGCACCTGCTCGGCATCGATCACACCAATCTCACCTTCTATAACAACGGCATTGAACGTCGACTGACTGATGTGCACGGCCGGGTCATCGACGACCTGCTCGCATGATGACCGGTGGCGCTGGTTATGCTCTGTGCATTCCGGATGCAAACGCTCTCCCCCTCATCGATGAAACCTCGCATGGCAACACAATCCACTCTTGTTTTCCTCCTCGCTGTAGGCTCTGTCGTCATGACCTCTCACACCAGCCGCTCAGCTGAAGCCGACCAGGATCCCTTCAGCATGCGGGCTCCGGCGCCTCTGATCGGCCGTTGGGATGTGACAGTCGAGGGGCCAGACGCGGCGTACCCCTCGTGGTTTGAAGTGCACCAATCTGGCTACCGAACTCTCGTGGGGGCGTACGTAGGGCAGTTCGGCAGCGCCCGACCGATTGCCGACGTTCGCTTTGACGGGGAGCACCTCCGCTTCGCCGTGCCTCCCCAGTGGGAGCGTCGCACGAACGACGTCGTCTACGAGGGCACCCTCAGCGGTGACACCATCCGTGGTGAAACCAACGGCGAACAGGGATCTGTCCGCTGGACAGCCCGCCGCGCGCCCACCCTCGACCGCTCGGGTGCGCCCCACCTCGGCACACCGATCCAGCTGTTTGATGGCACCAGCCTGACTGGTTGGAAGACGCAGTTTGCCAACGCCGACAACGGCTGGGAGGTTCGTGACGGACTCCTGACCAACGTGCGGCCCGGCAACAACCTGATCACGGAACAGACCTTCGACGACTTTGAGCTGTCGCTTGCGTTTCGGTATCCGCAGGGTAGCAACAGCGGGATCTATCTCCGCGGTCGCTATGAAGTCCAGGTGGAGGACAGCTTTGGGCAGAAGGCCAACAGCCATCGTATCGGTGGCGTGTATGGGTTTCTGACGCCGAGCCTCAACGCGGCCAAGCCCCACGACGAGTGGCAGGAGATGACCATCCGCCTTGTCGGACGAATCGTGACGATTCATCTCAACGGCGAGCGGATCATCGATCGGCAAGAGATTCCCGGGATCACCGGCGGCGCCCTCGACAGTAACGAAGGTGCGCCCGGACCGATCATGCTCCAAGGCGACCACGGCCCGGTCGAGTATCGCGATCTCGTGCTCACTCCGATCGTGATGAAGTAGTCACTCCGGCAGCGGAACCTGCTCTGCAGACATCAGGTAGGCCACCAGATCTCGCGCGTCGTCGTCGGCATAGTTGGCCAGCAGGCCGTCTGGCATCAGTGACTTTGCCTGAACCACTTGCTCATCGATCTCGCGGCGGTCGAGTACCTGGGTGTCGGTTGCGGTACGGATCGTGATCGTGCGGTCGTCAGCCTGGCTGATGACACCGGTTAGGGACCGACCGTCATTGAGCAAGAACGTGATGGCGCGGAAACCGTCTCCAACACTCGCGCTGGGATCGATCACGTTCTCCAGGAGGTAGTCGAGGTTCGTGCGGTTGGAGCCAGTGAGATCGGGCCCAAGCGTGCGACCGCTGCCAAAGAGCACATGGCAGCTCGTGCAGTCACGCGTGAAGAGCATCCTCCCTCGCGAGGCATCGGCTGCGGTCAGCCGCTGTGCCGTGAGTTTCTCCCGCATGGCATCGATCAGCTGCCGACGCTCCGCATCACTCTGCCGCACCTCACCCCACACCTCCACCAGCCGGGCAGCTACTGCCTCATCTCCGAAGTCGGCAATCTGCCTGGCATGGAAGGCGGAGATCTCTTCCCGGGAAATCTGGCCATGTGCTACCGCGTCAAAGAGGGCCACCGCGTAGGCTGGTCTTGAGGCGAGCAGATCAACCATCGCCTTGCGATCTGCTGGCGCAAACACACCCAGCCGTGACAGTGCCGCCTGCGGCGTGGCCGGATCGTCGTAACGGGCGAGGCCTTGCAGCGCTGCCGCGATCACCGAGCGATCGCCGAGCAGGCCTTGCAGCACCGCGGCACCGTCAGCAGGCATGCTTGCAGCAAAGGCCGCAATCGCCTCACGCCTCGCCTCGGCCGCCGCGGAACCGTCGAGTGCAATCTGCCGCACCTCGTCTATCCCCCGCCCCTCGCCAAACACGATGTCGAGTTCGCGGAGACGACTGCGGATCGTGTCGTCGCCTGTGTCGGCGAGTTGTTTGGAGAGTTCTGCATAGCCGGGTGGAGGCGAGGCCTGCCGCCATCCACGCAGCCCGTCGGCAAACCCGGCAACGAGATCCTGGCGAGTCGCAGGATCGGCAGCCACAGCTCCTTGCAAGAGCGCTGCGGCAGACCCCGGTTGCTGCTCCACGAGCGCAGCTAAGCGACGCGCGAGGCTGCGACGAAGGCTCGGCAGCCGAGCTGACACGGCCAGGCGACTGCCGCGATCGGCATCACGCTCCACAAGTTGGGCGAGCCCGTACCACACCAACTGCCCAAACCGATCATCCGACGCAAACGCATCTTGTGATGCGAGCCCCTCGGCGATCTGCCAGGCGGCTTCGTCTTCCAGCCGGGTCACGGCCGACGCCAGATGGAGCTGAACAGGGGCTGCGAGATCGTTGCGTGACAGCGAGACGAGGTCTTCCAGCACCTCAACTGGCGGCTGCGGCCCACCACGACGCGCATGATCCACGAGCAGCCGCACTCCCCAACTGCGGACAAACGGGTCGCGGTCAGCGAGTCTTTCCATGAGAAACGCGGGGTCGAGGTGATCGCCCATCGCGGCGAGTGCCCACAGGGCTCGCAGCCGGTGCGCCGCGTCTTCCGCAGTCGCTGCTTTCCCGCGGAGCCAAGCCACATCATCGGTGAGTTCATCGCCCCGGAGGCCACGCGTCTGCCACTCCCGCACGGCCGCTCGGCTCCACCACTGATTGGCCGCCAGCAGATGCTGTCGCAAGGCGTTTGAGTCGGCGGCGGCGAGGTGGGGTGCCTTGGGCGGCTTCGCATCCCCGTAGCAGAGTTTGTAGATCCGGCCAGTTGAGCGGAGCACGCCGTCGTGATCGTGGCACTCGCCGGTATCGGACCAGTCGGCGATGTAGACGTTACCATCGGCCGCCGCCACGAGGTCCATCCCGCGGTAAAAAGGGTCGGCCATAAAGCAGAGATCGTCGCCGTGACTGGCGGTATAGCCCACGCCGTTGGCGGCGAGTTGGTCATGATTGATGCGTCGCCCATGCAGGTTCAGCGTAAACACGCCCCCGCGGTAGGCCTCGGGCCAGGTGTCGCCTTGGTAGATCATCAGGCCGATGTGGGCATGCCCTCCCCCTGCAGCACTCGTTCCGTCGGAGATTCCGTCGCGCACATCACTCCATGCTTCGCCGTTGTCCCAGTGCACATGGTCAGCGACCTGAGGCAACAGGTCGTAGACATGCGGCTCAAGATCCGTCCCATACATTCGCTGTACGTGTGAACCAAAGACCGCATGCCAGAGATGGCCAATCACGGTGTTGATCACAAAGGTCTCACCATGGGCATCGAAATCAGTGCCCCAGGAGTTGGTCATACCGTCCATCACCTTCTCCACCACGCGGCGGCCAGGGTGGTATCGCCACACGCCGGTATTGATCTGCACACGCTGTGAATCGGCAGCGCCGGGTGGACCGATCTTCGACGTACCCTGAATGCCGTGCCGGCCCCACAGCCAGCCGTCCGGCCCCCAGGTGAGCCCGTTGCACGGCGTGTGACCGACGCTGTCTTGATCGAGACCGTCGAGCACCACCTCTGGCGGTCCATCGGGCACGAGGTTGTCGTCCCGGTCGGGAATGAAGAGCACCTGCGGCAGATCGATGACCCACACGCCACCCAGCCCGACGGCAACGCTCGTCAACCGCGTGCCACCCTCCCAAAAAACCGTCCGCTGATCGTGCTGGCCGTCGCCATCTGTGTCGGCGAGCACCACCAGCCGATCCCGCAGCGAGTCATCCCAGACCCCGAGGCCGTTCCCTGCCCAGGTGTAGTTCTCCGCCACCCACAGCCGCCCACGACCGTCCGTGGCGATGCCGATAGGGTTGCGCACCTCAGGCTCCGCAGCGAAGACCTCGAGGCGAAAACCTGGGGGGAGCTTGGCGGTCGCTGCGGTTTCCGCAGCTGACATCGGCACGGATGTCGATCGCTCCGTATCGGGCGGTTGTGGAAACTCGGATGCCTTTACGAACACAGATCCGCTAACCAAAGTCAGCGCAAGCAGCATCCCACAGAGCCTCGCCAGCATGACAACTCCCCAGCGGTGAATACGAACAGCCAAGACAACATCATACGTCACCGCACCCCGTCTCCGCTCGTCAAACCAACCGACCAAACTCAAACGAGCGGATCCGACGGCTCACCAAAACCCGCATGATGACCGCCATCGCTGCCAAGACCACGAAGGGCATATACCTCACCCAAACCTCCACTGGCCATGTCGCGTCTTTGTTGAACAAGACCGCAACCGACATTGCCGACGCCCCGAATGCGGGGTACCCCACGAGAAATGTCGCCAGGAAACTTACAAAAGTCGACCTCACAGTGAGCGCCAACTCGACGGTGGAGATCGTGATCACGCCTGCTGCGATCGTCACGCCTGCCAACGGAACGACCAGCCACGCCTCGCCCCCTCTGAAAAACAACACGCCGCCGAGCGAGGTGAACGCGACCATCATCGGTAGCAGCATCTGCCTTACGAGCAAACCCCGGACAGCAGCCACATACAGCGCCCGAGGCATGACGCTTCCGATCTCCATGGCGACGCGAGCCGAGCGTTCATTCCATCCCATCAGAGGAGCAAACCAAACTGCCGCCAGCGCGATCGCGCCCAAAGCTGTCGCGAACAACAGGGTGTTTTCCTTAAAGCCCGGCACAGTCAAACGCAGCACAAGCGGCATCATCACCACCAAGACGACCACGTGCACCACGAGGCGCCCAAGTGGGATCGTCATCATGCCTTCCGCGAGAAGTCTGCGACGACTCGCGGCCGTCTCACAGCCGCTCAGCCGATCGCGCCGGATCGCACGACTCGCGATCACGGGCGCTGCCCCCCACAGCCGGGAGAACCGCGACTCCGCGAGCCTGCTGACTCTACTCATCTGACGCCAAGCATCCCGACGGCTCGTCGTCACGGCAGCGGCGCGGCCGTGGGCGGTGAGCGATTCGGCATAGCAGCCGATCGCTCGCCAGGCCACCACAACCAAGCCCACCACCCCTGCCAGCAGGCACCAGGTGGTTGGAGTTGGCACATTGCTCGCGAGGAATCGATCCAGCCACACCCACCAGTCCCCATGGCGAATGATGGACAGCGGCACGATAAACCCCACACACCAGGCACTGCTGACCGACACAACCAGCACACCCGGGTTGGCTTGCCGGCGATCCCACTCCAGGGAGGCAGCGGGCAGGCAGGCTGCGAAAGCCGCCCAGAGCGTGGCCGGCAACACAGCCACGTTGAGTCGCCACAAACAGATGGCCGCGAGCGAGGCGATGACGACCAAGATGCCAAGCACCACCCGTCGGTGGGTCGCCGCGTAGTCAGGCACCACCGCAGCAGCCGACAGCACGAGCATTCCTGCCGCCGACAACACCAGCAGCCCCGACACAAACATGGTCGCAGCCAGCACGCCCCAGGCGGCCGAGAGTCGACCTCGGTCGACGTGAGTCACACCGATGCGTATGCCAGGCAACAGCTTCTGGCACGATCGCCACACCGCTGTGTTGACCTCCGCTTCGTGCGGCGAGACCAGCAGCGTGCGAAGCGACGGATGCGCAGCCAGCGCGCCTGTTCGCGCTGGATCAAGGACGGACAACTGTGCAGCCATGCCGGGAGGCAGCCCCAACACCTCCAACTCAGGCATCGTGATCACCGCATCGACCAGAGTGGCCAATCGCTCGGCATCGCCGCCCGCCCCCGCTCCATAGAGCTGAGAGGTGTACAGCGCACGGATGCCGGGGCTTCCGTGCATCAGCTTCACGACCTCGATCCGTGTCACGCCCGCCAACTCCACGGCATCGATGCCAGGCGACTGTGCCACTTCATCAAAGAACGCCGCGATCGCTTCACCCACCGATTCCGCATGTGTCCCCTCGCCCACATCGCCGGGCACCTGCACCCGGCAGTACCGCAACGAAGGCAGCCGCTGCACGAGCGATCGCACCTGCGAAGACGGCAAACTAAAAAACCCTGACTCAACGTCGAGTCCTTCAACATCAGCAAGAACCTGGTGATCGAGCTCTCTTTCAGCATCACTCCACAGCACGAGCGTTGGCTGCGGCCAAGCTGGCTCGAGAATCGCGATCGGCTTCAAGACGACGATCGCCTGAACGGCAGCAAGCACCACGACCGCCGCGATCAACTTCATCCACCATGCGGCGACGTAGCTGCGGAGACACGCCAGGGAGCGGTTCATCCCTCACCTCGCTGCTGAACCACACGCGTCTGCGGCGTCGACTCCCCTTCACTCTGCAACGCGGCTCCGTGAAGTTCGATGAAGAGCTCTTCGAGGTTGAGCAACTCGACCACACACTCCGCGTCTGCCTCAGCAGCCCAGGCCTGCCACGCCGCTGCGTGCCCATCGCCAAGCGTGGCTGACAGCGTTCGCGAAGCTCGCTCGAGGTGGAGAATGTCCCCGCCAGGCAATCGCTCCGGCAGTGCTTTCGCCGAGGTCACCCGCACCCGCTGGACCGACTCCTTGAGGTTGTCCATCTCATCAAACAGCGCGACGCGGCCATGCTTCAGCAACGCCACGTGCGTTGCCACCCGTTCCAGATCAGCCGTGATGTGCGTGGAAAAAAGCACCGTTTGCGAATGCTCGGTGTCTGCCGTCTCGTCGGCCAGCTGCACAATCGTGGCCAGGAGCTCTCGGCGGGCCACAGGATCCAGGGCCGCTACGGGTTCGTCGAGCAGGAGCAACTCTGGTCGATGTCCCAAGGCAAGCACGAGACCGAGTTTCTGCGTCTGTCCGCCGGAGAGCGTGCCGGCCCGGTCGCGACGGTCCAGGCGGAACCGGTCGATCAGTTCCTCGCCCCACGCGCGGTCCCACCGCTGCCCGTAGAAGGCGGACGTGTACCGCACGACTTCCGCCACCGACATCCAGGGCGCTACCCTCACCTCTTGCGGCACATACCCCACGCGTCGCTTGGTGGCTGCCGTCATAGCCCAGGGGTCTTCCCCAAGCACGCGAGCCTCTCCGGCATCTGCCTTGAGCAAACCCACCAGGGTCTTCAGCAGCGTTGTCTTGCCTGAGCCGTTCACGCCCAGGAGGCCAACGATCGTGCCTCGGGGCACAACGAGGTCGATGCCAGCGAGCACCGTCTTTGATGCTGCCCATCCAGTCCGAAAACGTTTTTCCAGCGACCGCACGACGATCGGGCTGCACTCGTCCATCACACTCCTCCACGTCTGCCGCCGCTCTGATTTGGTGGCGACGCCTTGCGAAGGGCAGCCCTCACCACCGAGATTGCCTCGTCATCGCTGAGGTCGAGCTGCCTCGCGCGGTGAGCCACGGCGTCTGCATCTGGGCGAAGCGTGGCCTTGCGAGCTGCCAGCGAACCGCGTGCGGTCGCGCACACCCGCATCCCCTTGCCGCGAACCCGCTCCACCACCCCATCTGCCTCAAGTTGCGAATACGCCTTCGAGACCGTCATCGGGTTGATCGCCAGGCCTTCGGCGACCGTCCGCACGCTCGGCAGAAACTCGCCAGCAGCCAGCTGACCACCCGCCACGATAGCTGCAATTTGCGAGATCAACTGCCGATAGATCGGCACGCCTGAGCTCGGTTCTGCGGAGAAAGGAAGAAGCATTCCCATGTGTATGACTGTAGCAATACACTAAGGCTCAGTCCACTCACGATATCAAGAAAAGAGCCCGGCGACCCCATTCATTGGGTTCACCGGGCTGTGAAAGACCTCAACCGAAGCGACGCTGCTTCGCAGCTACCGGTTCGGGTTGAAGGGAATCTCGCCGTCGCTGCGGTGGCCGAGTTGGTGGAGCACCTCCGGCGCGACCGTGTTGACGAGGGCCCTCGTGGATCCGTCCGCCATCCCGATCATGGACATTCCCGGGTGATAACTGCCAAAACCCCCGACGACCAAAGGATCGAGCGGTGCCGCCTCGATGCCCGTCTGCTGCTGTGGCTCCTCAACCAACGACGTGTTCCGCAACGTGGATCGCGTTCCCGAGATCCATCCCAGATCCTCGGCTCCGAGGAAGTGCTCGCCGATCAGCAGCGTGTTGGAACTGCCATCTTCGATATCGCTGAATCGTGTCTTGCTGTTGAGAAACAACACACCATGGTTGGTCACGTCGATCGGCGATTCAGCGTCGTGATGACATCCGGCATATGTCGTGTGGCCGATCTGCTTGGCTCGCAGAGCAGGTGAGTGGGGCTCTCCGGATGATGGACACAAGAACGTCGAGATCACCGCTGCACGAACCTCTCGATTCGCCTCACCATACGCGCCGGCCTCTTCCTGAAAGTTGCGTGCAAGCGCCTGCTGCTCCATGTAGGGCAGGATTCTGACGAGCCAGCTGATGTGGCTACCCTCTTCCACGCTGCGAATCGGTCCATCCGGATTCGTCACACCTGCAGGAAAGTGCTCCATATGGAACTCATAGTTGTGGATCGCGAGCCCCAACTGAGTGACGTTGTTCGCGCAGTTGCAGCGGCGGGCAGCTTCTCGCGCTGCCTGAACGGCAGGCAACAGCAGGCTCACCAGAATCCCGATGATTGCGATCACGACCAGCAGTTCCACCAGGGTGAAGGCCGAACAGACTCGGAAACGGCTGGCCGGCAGTCCATGCCTAGGCCTAGCAAGCACACGTGACGACCTCATCATGGAACAGTCTCCTCAGGGGATGGTGAGCGGTCTTCTTTGGAAAGAGTGGTGTTGGGGCGAGTGAGGTTCACGGCACGGCTGCGGCGGACCGCCCTCGGATCCCCTACGGGGTACAGACAGGTGACCTCAAGCCGCCAATCGTCTTGCGGGCTCGACGCATCGAGCGTGAGCCGTGCCGATCCGCCGCCGGTAATCTCACGGCCATCAATCTCCAGCGTCTCATCGAGATCATCGGCAGCGCGCACTCCCCCGGCAGCGAGTCGTGACGTCGCTCTCTCAACAGCCACGTCGAGCAGCAGGTCCGCCTGGCGGAGGTACCGTTCGCTCCGCAGCTGCCCGCGAGAAGCTAGCGAGCCCCGCAGCATGGCCAACGCAATCAAGGAAAAGGTTGCCAAGCAGGCGACCACCGCCACCAGCACCGCCCCCTGTCGGCGAGAGGAGGGAAACGACGCGTGCCAGCTTGCTCGAACTGGGCGAAGACGAGCCTCCGTCATGGCGTGGCCTCCACGAGGTGCCCGTGGGCTGTGGCGTCCGAAGAGATCGCGGCAATCACCTGGATTTCGAGAGGGGCGTTTTCTCGCGGCAGATGCGGCTTCACGGGGGTCACCGGGGTCGTGCCCCTGAGCATCACACAGCCCCCATCGAATCCCACCTCCCACTGCATCGTCGCCACGAGCACGTAGTCTTCGTGTGCGGTCCGATCGTCGCGAGCGAGCACGCGAGTCAGCCCCTGTGTCGTGGTTTGGTACTCCACGCGAACATCCGCAGGCAGCGTGAGCCGCACGAGCGTCGTCCCGGGAGCGCCTTCCGTCGACGCATCCTCGGCAGGCTTCGCGGTCACATCCACCACGACCGCCTGTCGCACATCTTCGCGGAAATCACGCGCGAGGCGCATCGCAGTGCGATCCCGTTCGAGTTCCTGCCGCGACATCGATTGCTGGCGCATCCCGGTGTGCACAAGCCCTGTCGCCACGGCCATGGCGACGCCGACGCCGGTCAGCACAGCGAGAAGTTCAGCGAGCGAAGTACCTCGCGGATAAGCCGATCGGAAGTTCATGGCGAGACCTCCGACTGGGGTGACGATGGATCGCCAGACGGAGACAGCAACCAGACAGCCAGTTGCACGGGAATCTCACGCCGGCCTGTCTCATTCCAGTTCAAGGAGAGTACAACCCGAGTGCCAAGCGACGTCTGATCCTGCTCGGTTGTCAACTCGACCCCGGGGAGTTTGCGGACCGCCGTCGCCGACGGTGACAAGCTCTCAAGAGCCCCGCTCCCTCCGGCCTCAAGCCGCTCGGCGAGGTTCGCCAGTTCTTCGATCGCCACACGCTCCCGGCGCGACTCCGAGACCAACCGCTGCTGTCGCACATAGAGCGGCAGCGTTGAGGCCATGGCAGTCACCAACAACGAAAACGCGACGACCAACTCCAAACTCGACGTGCCGCGACGAGCCGACACAGCCTGCGGTGTTCCGACCAGATGCGACGCGTGTTTCATGAGAGGCCCCCCACGAGATCCTGGAGCGGCCCAAGCACAGCCAGCGACTCAATGAGCACGAGCACACCCATCAGCAAGACCCCCACCGGCACGAGCCATTCCGCAGCCAGCGTCCAACGACGGCGGCTCCTTTCTCGGCGCCGAGCGGCCAGGGTTTTCAACAGCCAGCCACGATCAGCTGGCTTGCTGAGTTTGGAGAACTGCTCAGCAGCCGTTCCGCCAACAAGCCTCGCCAAGCAGCGGGGCGACGCTGAGTCCGTCACTAAAGCCTCCAACCGCCGAGCGAGACGCCGATCGCTCTGCACGGATGCCAAGGCCTCCGCCGCCTTGGCCAATGGCTGACCTGCAGCCACGGCCACACCGAGCAGGTCCAACGCAGCAGCCGCCCGCTCGCCACGCCGCAGCGGCCAGGCACACCGTCGACGAAGTCGTCGCGATACCAGCAGCACAACCGCCAGTGCGAGCACCAGCGGCACCATCGCCGAGGCCGCGACCACATAACCACTCAGCCCCCAGGCCAGCGCCAGACTCGCCGGACGCTCCATGCCAAACTCATCCACGATCTTTGCGTAAATCGGCACGATTCGCAGTGAGAGAAAACCGGCGACCACAAGAAACATCAGCAGTACCATCGCCAGGTACCCAATCGCCACACGGTACCGCCACGACAGCAGATGATCGCGTTTGACCGCCGCCTGCACGCTCTCCGAGAGCAGCCCCAACCGTTCACCGAACCGCACGGCCACCACATGCTCATCCAGCAGCGTGGCGTGGCTGCCCGCCACAACGTCATCAAGCGATTCACCTGCCTCGAGCCGGCCGGCCATCTCCTGCACCCGCTTTGCCTGATGCACCCGCTGACTGGCGCCCCACGCCATGAGCATCGGAGGCACAGCCACCGCCGCCTGGGAACAGGCAGCGAGCATCCGCAGCACAGATGCCGACTCCACGCTGCTGCAAGCCCGCCCGGGCAGAGCATTCCAGAGTCGAGCGGTGATCGGGAACAGCTGCATCACGAGAGGGCGTTCACGAGTGAGATCAGAGGCATAAACAGGGCGATCACGACGAAACCCACAAACACGCCCACCAAGCCAATCGCGACGGGCCCAATCAGCCACTGCGTGGCGGAGAGGCCACCTCGGGCTCGGTCTTGGTGACAGTCCGCAATTGCCGAAAGCAACACATTCGCGGTATGCGGCTCATACGACAGCGCCTTCAGCGCGGCTTCGGTCATCGGACCACGACGCGTGGGAATCGAGGCGTCGATCGGGCTTACTCGCGCCGCAGCAGCCGCTAGTTGGATAGCGTCGTCCCAAGGCACACCAGTGGCGCTCAGTGAAGCGAGGGCTCGCGTGAAGACCTCCGCGGCTCGGGCCCCTCGCGGCGAGCGTGTGATCGCGATCCACCGCCCGACCGCCACGAGCCCCGCCGAAATCACAAGCGGCCCCCAGATGGTGGCCATGAACCGGGCCAGTCCGATCACAGCCTGTGTGACCACCGGCAGTTGCAGCCCGAAGTCTTCGAACATCGAGGCAAACATCGGCACGACCATCGCTGATAGCAGGGCCACCACGAAGATGGCTGTCCCCACAATGATCAGCGGATAGGCGATGGCAGCCCAAGTGAGCGAGACGGTCGACCGCGGCCGCTCCGCCGCATCGAGCAACGCAGCGAGTTCGACCGGCTCTCGATCCCCTGCCGCAAACAAGGGAATCCAGCAGCGGGCATCGGCCTCCGCCGCAGCGCACGCCCCATTGGCGTCCCTCGCGGCAAGCACCTGCGACATCCGCCTCCAGGGCCGCCCCAGCCCCGCGGGAAGATCGTCTCCGATCGCCTCCACTAGGCGGGCAGCCTCTGCATGACGAGCCACCGCCTCGGTGGCGTAGCGGGCAAGGACGTCATTCATGAGCCTGGGCTCCAAGGAGGGGCCACTGGCATCGAGGCGACCATGTCAAACAACCGCGTCAAGGGCACGAAGAGCGCAATGCCATAGAGCAACACCGCCATTCCGGCCACGATGGCACCGACGACTGGCACGAACCTGGCCCGTCGCTCCAAGACGGCCTCCGACGATTCACGATAGAAGTCCGCGAGAGCTGCAAAATCGCCCTGCCTTGCCGGTGCTGACTGCTTCTGCAAGAAGCGGGCGAGCGGCGGAAACGCCGCGACCGATCGCGACGGAGTCGCCACAGGCCGCAAATCCTCCAGAATCGATTCGCGACGATCGGCGGCAACGCCAACCTCGTCACAAATAGCCTCGAGTTCACACGCGACGGCTGCCCATTGCCGTGAGGCCTGTGCCTGTCGCTGTCCTCGCGAAAACCAGATCACCGCGATGGCGGCCACCACCGCTGCCACCACACCTGCGGGCACGGTCACCGCATCCTGCACGGGAGTCAGCGGAATCTCTGGGGCTGGCATCGCCATTTGGATGGGCTCTGAAAACTGATTGATCAGCGGGTTTTGGATGATCATCAGCAGCACGATGCCCACCACCGCACAGACGACCACAGCTGCGGGGTAACTGACCGCAACGCGCACATCCCAACGCCGCCGGCGATCGACCGCCACCACTCGCTCGAGAAAGGTCAGGAGCTGTCGCACATCACCCCCTGCTGCAGCCAACCGCATCACACCACGCGCAGGAGCCGGCACGATGGAGAGGATCGCGTCGACCGCGAGCGGAGAGTCACTCCCTTCGCCTTCACGCAGGTTGCGGGCCACTGCATCGAGCGTCGATGCCGACTGTTGCTCAACACCTGAGGGCAGCCCAACACCCAACCGCAAGGCGACAGCCATCACCTCCGCGGCGTCGGCAGCCCGCGCAGCAGACGAATGGTGTGCATCGGCGGCTGGCGATCGATCCTGCATGCTGCTCCCCACACTTCAGACGAGAGCCGTGCAAGGTAGGCTTGCAGGCTCTCATCGTGCAACTCAGCAGCCTGAAAAACGCCGCCACACGGCAGCACCAGCCTACTGAACTCCCGGGCGAGTGGGCATGCCACGCCCCACAGCTAACCCCGCGGAGACCTCATTGCTCCATGCCAGCCACCACCCTTGACGAGATCGGGGAGCTGATCAACTACAGGCCTGTCGCGTGCAGGCCTGTCACGCGGGCTGAGAACGACCTCACTTCGGAATGTCGTTGAGCACTTCGTCGTGCAGCCAGTCGAGCATGCGTTCGGGCCAGTGCTGAATGCTCAGCCGCTGTGTCCGAGCCGCCATGCCGAAGCCGTGGCCACCACGGGCGTAGATATGCGCTTCGTAGTCGACACCGATTTCGCGGAACCGCTGCATGAGGTTCAGCAGCACGCTCGTGTGTGGATCGTCGGCGGCGATCAACATGAAGGCCGGGGGCGTGTCGTCGGGAAGTCGCGAAGGGATCCCCACGGGCCCCGGGTACACCAGCATCTGAAAATCTGGCTTGCCCCGCTCGCGTTCAACTGGATCCTCTGCCTGAGGGTTTCCTTCGCCAGGCTTGTAGCAGGTGATCGACACCACCTCGCCACCAGCTGAGAAACCGAGCATGCCCACCTTGCCCGTGGTCAACCCAAACTCCTCGGCTCGTGCGCGAACGGTTCGCACCGCGCGCTGTCCATCCTGCAGCACGTGCTCCTCAAACTTGTACGGCAGACCGGGCTCACGCGAGAGGCGGTACTTCAACACAAACGCAGCGTAGCCATGCGCAGCGAGATACTGCGCCGGCTCAACGCCCCCACCCTTGAAACCAAGTTTCGCGAGCCCGCCGCCAGGAGCCACGATGATGCCGACCCCGTTGGCTTTTTCAGGCTCAGGTAGAAACACCGTCAGGCTCGGATTGTGGATGTTGGTGATGCTCCATCCTTCCTCGACCTCTGGCTCATCTTTACGGTCTTCAAAGCCCGGCGCCCCGTTTTCCCAGAGCGGAAGAACTCGGGGCTCCTCAGCCCTCGCCGACATCGCGATCAAGGCGAGAAGTGAGGTCAGAGCCAAAGGGAGTCGCACAGCAGTCATCTCAGTGGTTCCTCAATAAGAAGGCGGGTAAGGATGGTGTCGAGCAGAGCATCACACGCATGCGCGACGGCATCGCCGCAAAGCCATCATCAATCGATCTCTGCCACCGCACGAATCGGCGAACCATCACGGCCGGCGATCTTCAGCGGAAAACCGATGAATCGAAACGAGCTCGGGAGCTGATCGAGGTTCGTGAGCCCCTCCACGATCACGATCTCCACGCCTTTCGCGAGCAGAATGTGGTGACACTCCAACCAGTCGGTGCTCGGCGTGGGCGTATCCATCCCCAACATTCCGATGCGTCGCTCCGCCATCCAGCGAGCGGCGTCGAGGGTGAGCGTGGGAAACTCCTTGAAGAATGTTCCCGTGCCAAACGCATGGCTCCATCCAGTGCGGTAGATCACGCGTGCACCCGGCACGAAGCGATCAGCGTGCGGCTCAAACATCTCCACCGTCAAAGGCGTTGACGGCGCGAGGCTCCCACCCGGCGCAAGATCCACCAAACACGCCGGTCCACAAAACCGCTCCAACGGAATCTGCTCGAGCGTTTTGCCGTCGTCGTAAAAGTGGAACGGCGCATCCAGGTGCGTGCCCTGGTGACTCCCCATCGAAAGGTGCGACAGGTTGTAGCCCCGCTCGCTCACCGTGCAGTGCACCTTCACGGAAAGCTGCGGATCGTCAGGAAAGTTGGGCAAGCCATCCACCAGCGGATGACTGAGATCGACAAAACGCGACATCGGCGTGTCCCCCAGAAGTTGCCTTCAGCCTACCCGCTCGCCGTCCGACGCGGCAGGCGGCGGACAGCCCACCTCGCCTTCTCAGCGAGGGGCGGCCCAATGCCCACCGGCGGGGCTGTGGGAGCAAGCGAAGCCCGGAGGGCGAAAGCGCCGCGG
>JBMTLP010000025.1:0-15419 GCA_049433245.1 Pirellulales bacterium | reverse complement strand
CGCACACGGTCGCGAAGCGTTCGATCGAATCGGACACGCCCCTCCGCATAGGTGAAGTTTTCCGCTACCCACAGCCGGCCACGGGCATCCTGGCTGACGGCGATGGGGTTTCGCAGCGTCGGTTCTGCAGCCAGCAGTTGCACCCGAAACCCATCGGGCACCGCGAGCGCTGCAGCGGCTTCCACAGCCGGGATGGGACGGTCATCCCCTTGCTGGCTGTCGTAAGGCTCCGGAAAGGCATCGCTTGGAAGTGCCCGCTGAAGAAACACGAGCGCAACAAGGAATGCAGCCTTCAGGAGTGTGCGAGAAGTGGTCATGGCTAAAGTGAAGAGCCAGATCATCGTGTGGTCAGGCGAGGACGTCGGTGATCACATGCCCGTAGACATCGGTGAGGCGAATGTCGCGACCACTGAAACGGTAGGTCAGCCGCTCATGGTCGATACCCATGAGGTGCAGCATGGTGGCGTGCAGGTCATGAATCATGAACTTTTTCTCGACGACCCGGTAGCCGTAGTCGTCGGTGGCTCCCACGATCGTTCCTCCTTTCACGCCTCCGCCAGCCATCCACAGCGAGAAGGCCTGGGGGTTGTGGTCGCGACCGTCGGAGCCTTGTGCGAAGGGGGTGCGGCCGAACTCGCCGCTGAAGACCACGAGCGTTGAATCGAGCAACCCTCGGTCCTTGAGGTCGCCGAGCAGTGCCGCAATCGGCTGGTCCACTGCCCGAGCGTTGTTGGCATGCCCTTCGCGGAGGTTCCCATGCTGATCCCAGCGGTCTGCACCAACGTTGGGACAGGTGAGTTCGACAAATCGCACGCCGCGTTCAACCATCCGCCGAGCCAGAATGCATTCGGCGGCGAAGATCTTCGTTGGCTCGTACGCAGCCTCCATGCCGTAGGCTTGCTTCGTGAGCTCGGTTTCACTGGAGAGATCGAGCAGGTCGGGTACCTCGGTCTGCATCCGGAACGCGAGTTCCTGGTTCGCGATCGCGCTCTCCAAGGCGTCCGGCGGCTCGGCTTCCCCTGAGATCCGCTGGGCAAAGCCGCGGTCGAGGGAGCGAGCGAGATCGATTTTGGCTCGCTGGTGGGCAGGGCTTGGATCGCTTGGGGTGACGTTGGCGAGGCCGCTCGGGGTGGGCTTCACCACAGACCCCTGAAAGGTGGCAGGCAAAAAACCGTTGGTGAAGTTGTCGAGGCCGCCGGGTGGGATCAAGCCGCCGTTGATCACCATGTAGCCGGGCAGTTCGGCGTTCTCACTGCCGAGCCCGTAGGTGGTCCAGGCCCCCATGCTCGGCCGCCCCTGCAGGCCGCTTCCGGTGTGCAGGAAGTAGTTGGCGTTGGTGTGTTCTGGAAACTCGCTGGTCATAGAACGGATCACCGCGAGATCATCGACGTGTTCACGAATGTGCGGAAACAGATCGCTCATCGAAATCCCGCTCTCGCCCGCCTGCTGAAACTTCCAGGGGCTGGGGAGCAGTGAGCCCACGTTGTTGAACTGCGTCGCGTCGACCTTGAAGAGATCGCGAGGGTTTTTCCCGGCATCGGTCTCCAGCCGAGGCTTTGGATCAAAGGCGTCGACCTGTGAAACGCCCCCATCCATGTAGAGAAAGATCACACTCGTGGCCCGCTGCGGATGGTGCAGGGACGAGACAGCGGGAGTGATCGCAGCCCGAGCGGCCTCATGCGCCAGCAGAGCTGAAGCGGCCACCGCACCGAAGCCACACCCAGCCTGCCGCAGAAGATCGCGGCGAGACAGCGGCATGGGCCGATAGCGACGGCAGTGATACGAACGAGAAGCCATGATCCATCCTTGTGAGCGGTCGTTGTGAGAATCCGGGTGTGTGGTCCCAGGCAGGCAGATCACGAAGTCGTTGCCTTTGCGTCACGGCAAAAAGACGAACTCCTTGGCGTTGAACAAGGCATGCGCGAGATCCGACCAAGCCGCCTCCTGGTTGGGAGAGGACCCGAAAGAGCCGCCGTGCAGTGCTGTTTGGTTCTCGAGAAACACCATCGCAGCAGCCTGCTCCGCCTCGTCCGGCTCTCGCGCAAACGCCTCACGGTACATCTGCTCGATGCGCGTGTTTGTCGTGAGCGATTCGTCGGCGAGAATCCTCTTGGCCCACAGCCCGGCCTGTTCCGTGACAAAGGGATCGTTCATCAGCGTCAACGCCTGTGCTGGCACGTTGGTCACATTGCGGCGGCCGCGAGCTTGAAAGGGAACAGGCATGTCAAAGGCGATCAGCATCGAGGGCAAGAAGTTGCGGCGAACCTTGGTGTAGAGGCTGCGACGCCCCGCTCCATCGAGTGGCCCCGAACCTGGGCGGCCTCGGCCTTCGTGGTAGGGAGCAATAAACACCTCGACGCTGGGACCACCGATCGTGGGATCAAGCCTGCCCGAGATGGCAAGCATCGAATCGCGGATCGCTTCCCCCTCCAGCCGTCGCAAAGGGTAGTGGTGCATGAGCAGGTTTAAGGGATCCTGCTCGACTGCCAGCGGGTCGCGGGCGGTCGACATCCGCCAAGTGCTGGAGGTGACGATCTTGCGGATGAGCTGTTTCAGGCTCCAACCTTCTTCGCGAAACTGCACGGCGAGCGTGTCGAGGAGGGCTTGTGCGATTGGATCAGCAGCGGCCTCACCGAGCACGCCGAAGTTGTCAGTCGTGGGGACGAGGCCGCGGCCAAAGAGATGATGCCAGACGCGGTTCACGATCACCCGGGAAGTGAGTGGGTTGGCAGGGTCGAGCACCCGCTCAGCCAAGAGCAGTCGGCCGGAGGAGTTGTCTGGCCAGGCAGGCTGCTGGTCACCGTCGATGGCCTCGAGGAATCGACGTGGTGCAGGGTCTCCGGGCCGAGCAGCGGAGCCCTTGAGCAGCACATGCCAGTCGAAGCCGTTGCCGTCGAGGAGGGCTGGGGCCGAGGCGGATTCAAGCCGGGCAGCAGCCAGGATGGCGGCCCGCGTTTGGGCGTGGGCTGCGGCTGCGTCCAGCAACTCCGCCGCCGCGGTGCTCGTCCAGTCGATGGCATCACCGGTGAGTACGGCATTGGCTTGCGTGGCGACCGTCGGCTCCAGTCGGCGTGGTTGTTGCAGACAGGCCACCGTTTCGGCAACATCAAGCGGTCCTGCAACGGCGGCGTACTCCACGTGCACCGTATGTCCGCTGCTCCAATCGAGATCCTTCCTCATGTCTTGCTTGATCCACTGCCACTCGGCTCCCGTGTCGACTGTGATGGCATGGCTGCCGTAGATCGGTCCGCCTTGGAGCAGCACGTGGCTGTCGACGGCCACAAAGATCTGCACATGGCCTCGCACTCGATGCCAGAGCACGCCATTGGTGATCCTGTGCTGCGGGGTCCGCAGAACACGTCCGGCTCGGTCGACGCCGCCGAGTGGTCCGGGATCGCGCTCTCCTGTGGTGCGAGTTGTCGCCCACATCGGGTCGCTGTGCGCATGGCCAATGGCCGCGACGGAGATCCGCGGCCGCTCCGCATTCGCGACAGGAGTGATGCGAATATCACCGGGCAACACCATTTCCCAGGCAGGGTCACCTGTCAGCGGCGTGGAGTCAGCGCCGCGTGTGTAGTCGGCAATCACCGTTTCTGCAGCAGGGTGTTCGCTGTCGGAGGCTGTGGAGTCGGGTGCAGTGTCGAGATGCCCGTTCAGCAGTTTTTCGACACGCTGACGAAACGACGGCTGGGCTGCGGCTTCCGCTGCAGTGAGTTGGGCGATTACCTGTCGATTTGCCGGCAGGCTTTCAAAGGCGACCTGCCGATAGCTGCTCGACTTCACCATGCCGGCGATGGCGTAGTAGTCCTCGTTGGAAAGCGCATCGAACTTGTGGTCGTGACAACGGGCGCACCCGAGTGCCATGCCCAGAAACGCCTTGCCAAAGGTGTCGACGCGGTTGTCCATCCGATCGGCTTCGTCTTGACGGATATCAACTGGCGAATGCACCTCCTCTCCGAGGAGCCAAAAGCCGGTGCCTAGGACCGACTCATCACCGCCGGTGGCTGAGAGCCGCGGCTCGGGCAGCAGATCACCAGCAATCTGTTCGCGGACGAACTGGTCATAGGGAAGGTCGGCGTTAAAGGCACGAACAACCCAGTCGCGATACTGCCAGGCGTTCGGGATCGGATAGTCAAACTCGTGGCCACGGGTCTCACCGTAGCGGACAACATCGAGCCAATGCCGCGCGAAGCGTTCGCCGAAGTGCGGTGAGGCGAGCAGTTCATCGACGTAGTGCTCGAACGCGTTTGGATCTGCATCGCTGGCCACGCGAGCCACGTCAGCAGGATTGGGAGGAAGGCCTGTGAGCACTTCGGCGGCACGCCGCACAAGTTGGGATGCGGTGGCTTCGGCCGCCGGGCTAAGGCCTGCCCCTTCGAGCCGAGCGAGCACAAAGCGGTCGAGGTTCTGGCGGGCCCACGTTGTGTTCGCCACGCTAGGTGACTCGACAGCGCAAGGTGGCTGCCAGCACCAGTGGGCTTGTTTGCGGGCAGCGAGATCGAAACTGGAAGCGATCACCTCGCTGCCATCTTCCGGCCACGGCAGTCCACGACGCACCCACTCCTCAATCACCGCGATGGCGGCCTCGGGAAGTTTGCCATCGGGTGGCATCTGCAGCTCGCTGTCGTAGTGCACTACTTCCACGAGCAGGCTGTCTTGCGGGTTGCCGGCGACCGCGACGCCTTGGGCCGCCTGGAACGCCGCCCGTGTGTCGAAGGAGAGCCCCCCTTCGGCATCTGCCGGTGGTCCGCTGTGGCATTCGCTGCAGTGGGCGACAAGCAGTGGTCGCACCTCTGTTTCGAAGAAATCGAGATCTTCAGCCGCCGGCCCAGCCTGCACAGTTGGCTGCAGGAATGCTGCCAGCACGACGGGAATGAACTTGAAAAGATGTCGGTTGCCGACTCGCATGCGGTGTTCCCTTGGCCAAATCTTTCCACACGAAATGGTAACCCCGTGCGCTCGGGAAAGGGAGCAGAAACCGGGAAGGCGCAAAAAGGCGGGGGCGACCGTGCCCGCAAGCATGGTCGCCCCCTGAGCTTCTTCAGCGGCTCGTCCTACGAATCAGCGAGTTTCCTCTTCGCTGGCCTGAGCAACATCAATCACCTGCTGGGAAGTCGAGTCTGTACTCGTGGCTGACAGGATCGCCATGCTTCCCTTGCCGATCAGACGGCCTGCCTGGGTGAACTCGACGACCGGGTCGAGGGCCTGGACCGCCCGTGTCATCGTTGGCTCGAGCAGCATCAGATCGACCATGAACCGACGCAGCCCACCCACCGTGTTGATGGCGTGCACCATCTCGTTGCGCAGATCGTCCAGAGCCACGATCGTCTGCTCCGCGTCGCCGAGGTTGGCAGCAATGGAAGCCAGCCGTGACTCCATGTTGACGACCCGGTCGAGGTCGGCATCAGCAGCCACCACAGCGCTCCGCTGCTCTGCAAGCGATTCGCACAGCTCATTGAGTCCCTCCGCTGTGGAGGCGGCATCGTCGAGCCACAGCAGGGCAGCGTGCAGGTCGCAGGAGACGGCATCGATCCGGTCCAGCGAACGGCCCACTTTGTCGGCGGCATCAGCAGATGTCACGACTCGAGCCAGCAGGCCGTCAACTTCCTCGACCGCAGCCGTCGAGGCATCGATTGATGACTGCGTGTCGATCAAGTCGTCACGAAGATCAGCCACCCGCCCGAGGACCGATACAGTTTCGTCCAGCGCTGGGCCACTGGCGAGGAGGTCGTTTCGGACGTCGTCGAAACGGGAGAGCATCGCTTCACTGGCATCGATGGTGACACCAGCGGCATCGATCGCCGGCCGTGTGGCCAGAATCGCTTCGTGCAGGTCTTCCATCCGACCCAGCGTGGCAGAGGCTGCTTCGAGCTTGCCGCGTCCACCAAGAATCGATTGATGCATTTCGTCGACCTTGCTGAGCGTGGCGACCACATCCTCAACTTGATCACCGGTCGCCTGGAGGCTGCCGTGGATGTCATCCATGCGACTGATGATCGCGAAGGATCGGTCGGCCTTCGCGTTTTGCACAGCCAGGCGATTCTGTAGCGCTTCGTAACGTGCCACAGCCTTCTCAGCTGCCTCGAGCCGTGCCTTCTGAGCTTCGAGCCGTGCCATCAGACTCGTGCCAGCTGCCACGTCCTTCCGTGAGGAGTTGAGCGAATCGACTGCCGTCACCAGCCTGTTCACCTGGCCTTCGAGGGAGTCGATCTGCTGCTGTGCAGGCCGGACAAAAAACACGTAGGCGAACATGAGGGCGGCGCCCGCACTCACCATGGCCACTTTTGAAACACCCGTCCCCGGACGACTCGTTGCGTCCTCCTGCGTCGTATACGACATCGTGAAAGCCCTTTGATCGTGAGAAATACCGCCTGCTGAAGAAGAAGGGCGCTGCGGAGGACGGATTTGCGGGACCGTGACCTTCGGCCCGCACTGCCTATCCTCCGTAGTCGCCAACCTTTCTTTGGATCGGCAGGTCCACGCGACCGTTGGAGTCGACGGCGCGGATTTCAGACCAAAACGAACGTGTCGATTGCGCCGACACGACCGGTGGTGAAAGAGGTCGCAGCTAGAGAATCTCTTCAAGCGTCGCGATACGGGCGAGTAGTTGTTCGACCGTAGCCTCGAGTGCCGCGACACGATTCCGCAGGGAATCGCTCTCGTCAGGCTCTTCTGCTGCGACCTTGGGTGCCGCGGGTGAGGCTGGTACCTCTGCTGGCGGGGCAGTCGGAGGAGAAGCCGCGGCAGCCGTGAGTGCCGTCCCGAGCTTCGCCTGCACCTTCGCGAGTTGCTCTGGCGTGAGGAGGCCGTGGGTGAGCAATCGCCCGCGGCCAGGAGGCGAGAGCCAGGTGATCAGGCCCCTTGCTGCCATTGAATCAAGCAGCGTCCGCAGGGTGTCGAGATCGGCGATCGGATCCATGCGGCTTGCGCGGCCTCGCAGATCTCCCTCCGTTTGAGCACCGCGGAGGAGCAGTTCGCCGAGAATCGCGACCACCTCCTTGGGCGGCTCCTTGTCGGTGGCGAGCCACTCGTACGCCAGATGGCGATAGCGGGCGAGCCTCCCATTGCCGTAAACCTCAGCCACCGCGCCGCTGGCACGGAGGCTATCGAGGGCTCGAGTCACTTGCTCTTCATCGAGCGTCATCACAGGATCACGGTTGCTCTTTTGGTTGCAACCCGTCACGACCGCGTTGAGTGACAGAGGATACGCATCGGGAGTGGTCTTTGCCTTCTCAATCAACACGCCCAGCACCCGCCGCTCGATAGAGTCGAGGGGACGCACCTGCGAACCTTGTGAGCCTGGATTCATAGTGTCACTCGTTGGGTCGTGCAGTTGGAGGCGGGGGCGGGGGTGAAAGGGCTTTACTTGCTCGCATCGCCGTGCTCAGCCGCGGCGTGGTGTGGACAGCCGTCGGGACTGAAATAACTGCTGGACTCGTCGCCGCGGGCAGCGACATAAGCGATCAAATCGAGCACTTCATCGCGGGTCAGGCGGTCGAGCAGGCCCTTGGGCATGATCGATACCGCCGCGAGCGATCGCTCATCGATCTCACTCTTTTTAATCCGTATCGGCTCTGCCTTCGCCAGCGGGTTTTCGACGAGTGCGATTTCGCTCGCGGTCTCCTCCACGACCAGGCCTGTAAGAGCACGCCCATCCTCGGTGAGGATCGTGTTGGAGCGGTATTTGTCCTCAATCTTCAGTGACGGATCGAGGATGTGACGGGTGATCTCGACTGCCGTCATGTCGGCAGAGAGTTTTGCCAGCTCAGGGCCGAAATCATTCCCCTCGTCGCCGAGTTTGTGGCAGGCCACGCAACTCGCCGTGCGGAACAGTTCGCGACCGTGAATGAAGGAGCGGCCTTTCTCCATGGCAGCCACGCTCGCCTCGAGGTCGGCGAATGTCCATTCGGTTCGAGGCTTCCGGTCAGCCAGGAGTTCGTCCTTGATTTCCAGAGGATGGGCCGCCAGGTAGGCCGCCGGATCGGCGAGGTAGGCCTCGAGATCATCGACGACATACATGGCACCGAACATTCGTCGCCAGTGGCCAGGATACGTGCATACATACGGATACACGCCTGGCTCGGTTGGTGCTTCAAATGCCAGTCGCTGCGAGGTCTGAGGTTGCATCAGCGCTCCGGCTGCCAGCACGGATGGGTCGTTGGGCACAAAGCTCCGCTTGGCGAACGCCGGATCTTGGGCCTGCGACTCAGCCAACTCGCCAAGCCTGGCCATCTCGCCAGGTTTCACAATCACGAAGTTGTGCGGCATGGCGTCGATGTTCTCGAGCACGAAGAGCACCGGCCGCCCAGCCTGGACCGCGATCGTCTCGCGGTCGTAGGCCATCCGTTCATAGACCGTGCCGATGCGGACCACCCGCACGCCAAGTTCTGCCAGGATCGCCCGCGCCTTGGCCCCTTCGGCAGCGGGCAGGAGCCGGCTGAGGTTTTCAGCAAACTGCCAAGCCGCAAGGCCTGCGTCACTCGCCCGCTGCTCGGCGGACGACGCAGTGAGCCATTCAACGAGTGGCGCGAGCAGATCGTTCGCCTCCTCCGTGGGCCACTTTTCGTGAGGGATCGTGAGCAGAGCCGCGATCGCCGCATCGCGGTCAACACCGGTGCGGACAAACGGAGCAAGCAGCCGGAACGCATCCGCTTCCCTGCCCGGAATCGACACGAGGGCTGCAAAGGCCGCCCGACGTACGGCAGAGGCCAGCCGGGCTTCTTCGCTGATCAGCTGAAACTCTGAGGCCAGCGCCGGAGCAGGCTGGTTCTCGACGCGGAAGACCTCCGCGCGATTGCCGTCGAGTACCACGAGCGTGAAGCCACTCAGGCGATTGCTCAGGTCTCCCTCTCCACGGTTGTGGATAGCGATGCGTTCCACTCGCTGCTCGCCGCCGAGGTCGACTTCCCACCACGGATTCTCGGAGTTCTCCTGCGTGTGGGTTTGGCCACCACCCGCATAGGCCGGGTTGCGGTTGCCATCGATGGCCCGCGAGGCATCGCCACTGTGCGACGTGCTCGATTGGGAGGCCTTGCCGCCACGGGCGACATTGCTGCCACCGGCGAAGACCTCGACTTCGGCGAGCGTCAGGGTGCGACCGCGTCCAGGCAGCTCGATGCGGACGTAGCGGCCATGGGAACCGGGCTCGTTGTCGTCCGATTCGCCAGCCTGCTCAAGCAAAGGAATCACCCGATCGGCGAGCGCCACGCGAACACCGGCATCGCTTACCAGTGGCAAGGCTGCGATCAGATCGACCAGCCTCCGCGGATCTTGTTTCGCCATGGACCAGACCTGCTCGACCGAATCGCTGCCAGACGCTGCATCGATGGTCATCAGGGCCACATACCCGATCTGGCGCATGATCGGCCGACTGGCGGAGGTGGCGAGTTGCTGCATGTCGCCGCGAAGTTCAGCGAGCTGCTCGGTGGGGCGGCTGAGCATCACGCGAATCAGGTCGAAGACCGTGGGGGTGTCGACGGAGCCATCTCGAGCGTCGAGCGCACGCAGGGCATCGGCGACCACCGCCACCACGCTCCGCTCTTCTGCCGCGGCAATCTGCTCAACCGCTTCGGTGCGGAGTCGCTCATCGAGGCCGGGTCGCAGCAGCATTTCGCGAAACACTGGCAGGCTGCGGGGCTCTGCTGCCAACTCGTCGTTGCTCATCGACCCATACAGATAGCCCCAGCCAGCATCCGTGGAGAAAGCGAGTGTTTCCCCGGCATTGCGGGCCGTCTCGAAGGCAGGCACGAGCACGCGGGCCGCCTCGTTCTTGACGTAGGCAACAAAGCGGTCTCCTGGAAAGCTTTCGATGATTGCGAGAGCCTCGATTGCTTCGGGCGTTCGCAGCTCGCAAGCGGTCCGCAGTGCCTCCAGCCGCACACGAGGGTGCGGATCGGCAGCCCCGCGAATCACAAACGCGTGCGCTTCCGGCACTCGGTCGACGATCGCGGAGAGCACCCGCATGCCAGCGGCGCGGCTACGGAAGTCGTCGGCGGTGAGCACGGCATCGAGCAGGTCGATATTCACCTGATCAAAGTGCCGCAGCGCCCAGAGGCCTTCGAGGCGATTGTGCGCGAAGGCCGGATCGTTGGTGTCGAGGCGGTCGAGCCAGGCATGAATGGCAGGCACGACTTCGTCTTCATCGCGTCCCGCGAGTTCGAGTTTTGCCCGATAACGCACCCTGTCAGTCGGGTGTGAGAGCAGAGCCACCACCTCGCCGACCGGTCGGTCCGCGATGGGGACCACCTCAGCCACGGGACGCGACTCCATCACGACCCGGTACACACGACCATGCTGGCGGTCGCGACTGGGGTCGCGGAGGTTGTGCTGCATGTGGCCGATGATGGGGTTTTGCCAGTCGGTGAAGTAAATGGCACCGTCTGGTCCGACTTCGAGATCGGCTGGCCGGAAGTTGACGTCGCTGGAGGAGACGATGGGCTCAGCTTCGATCGCCACGGGGAAGGCATCGGCGGCAGCATTGGAGGGCTGCTCAAACGTGTACCGCAGAATGCCCTGGAAGCCGATCACGTTGCCCACGAGCAGGTTGCCTTGCATCTCGTCGGGGAAGTGCGGGCTCGAGAGGAACTCGATACCGGGGCAGGGGCGCGTCCGCTGCTGGTAGACGCTCGGGGCCCCGCCGTGCTTGGCGAGTCCGTCGAGTCGCGTGGAGAACACGCTACCCCAGTACGGCACCGAGCCGGTGCCGTCTACCACGATGTCGTCGCCCCAACGACTGAAGGCGTGGCCGTGGGGATTGGCAAAGCCGTAACTCGTGTAGAGCCCGACCTTTCCCGTGCGCGGCTCGTAGCGGAAGACCGCGCCGTTGGCGACGCGGGCGGGAGCTCCCCAGGGGGTTTCCGGCTGCGAATGGTGGAAGGTGCCCTCTTGGAAATAGAGCGCACCTGACGGATCAAACGTGAAGCTGTTGGCGGTGTGGTGCGTGTCGGCTGTGTCGAGGCCACGAATGATCCGCTCCTTGATGTCGTAGCGGTCGTCGCCGTTGGTGTCTTCCAGATAGAGCACGTCCGGTCCTTGGGCCACGATCACGCCCTTGCCCCAAAACTCAAAGCCTGTGGGGTTGTGGAGATCATCGGCAAAGGTCTTGACCCGATCGGTGCGCCCGTCACCGTTGGTGTCTTCCAAGATGAGCAGCTTGTCGTTCATGGCCTCATCCGGCTTCCAGTGCGGATAGGTTGGCCAGGCCGCCACCCACAACCGCCCCGACGTATCGAAGGCCATCTGCACAGGGTTGATCAGTTCTGGAAACATCGACTCGTCGGCAACCAGCTCGACCCGCATCCCGGAGTGGACCGTCATCTTGCCGATCGCTTCTTCGCCAGAGAGGAACGCGTGTTTTCCACCTTCGAGGGTGCCTGGCTTGTTGGTCTCCACGGCGATCAGATCGGGGAGGCCACGCTCCTCGACGGAAGGCAAGGGCGCGTTCGGGTTGTCGAGAGTGTTGGCGGTCTCCCAAACGCGGCGATCGCGATTGGCGGTCTTCACGTCGAGATACTCGAGTTCGCGCTGGCCAACCTCATAGTTGGTCTGGCCGCCGACAAATTTCAGCCAGGCGCGACCACCGTAGGTAGAGAAGCCGTCGGTGACGCGATAGCGATTGAACCAGTGAAAGTTCTTGTCTGCGACAGCCAACTGCAACCGCGCGAGGGATCGCTCATCGCGGGCAGGGTGTGTACCGAAGAGGGCCTCGTCGATGATGCCCGAGATCACCCGATCGCCAGCGGCATTGGGGTGGATTCCGTTGATCGTGAGTGGCTCGGCGCTGCGCTCGTAGGCCTCGAGCGAAGGCCGCACAAGATCGATGCAGGGCACACCCTTCTCACGGCAGAGCTCTTGCATCGCTGCTGCGTAGAGCCGGATGTTCTCGTTGTGGGCGGTGCCGTCTGGGAAGTGCCGCTTGGTGTGGTCCTTCGCCCCCAGATGCTCATGGCCAATTGGGGTGAAGAGCACCAGGCGTGGTGCGGAAACGCCGTTGTATTTTTGCGAGAGGGTGTGGTCGATGAACCTTGCGAGATCGGCCTTGAACGCATCCAAGCCGGCGGGGCCAGCATGGCTCTCGTTGCTGCCAAAGAAGGCCAGGATCACATCGGCTCCTGTGCCCACCAGCTCAAAGCGGTTCTCCCGAACGACCGATTTGTCGGCGATGTCTTCTGGGCGAGGGATCGGTGCGGCTCCCGCGAGCCATTGATCGGGGGACCCAAAGTCAGCGCTTCGCAGCCGCTTCGAAGGGTCGAGTTCATCGCCATCGACGGCGAGGTTGCGAATGACGAGCTGGCTCTTGGGGAAGCGACTCTGGAGCAGCACTTCAAGCCACCCTGTGTGCTGCATCGCCTCCGCGGCCCCGCCGCCGATGATGCAGATATGGTCTCCTTCCTCGATCTCCAGCGGGGCAGCAGTGAGGGTGGAACTCGCGATCGCAAGCCCGAGAATGGCTGCCACGGCAAGGATGCGGCGATGGAACACCTGTGCGGTGCTACGCCGAGGGTGTGCTACCTGCACCGGACGCACATTCACGAGAGTTTTCGCCATTCCCCACACTCCTGTCTCGCTCGCTGGCGTGGTGTGCCAACTCAGACACACGCCCAGAGGCACCCATGAACCTTGGAACGACGCGAGTATATAGAAGGCTGATCAAGAAGGGAGATTTGGCGGCCAGAACACCGAGATCGCGCACCGCCCGCAGGGACGATACGATGAAAGGACGCTTGAGGAGTGCGGCGGGTGAGCCCGCTGTGATGCGCGGAATCTGCCCACAGGAGGTGTCGAGATGGCCTTTCGATCTTCTGGCGTGCGAGCATGCGGTGCAGACGGACCATGGCGACCCTGCCGCGGGCCCGTCCGTCGTCGCAGTGTGGTGACGGCTGGAGTGTTAGGGCTTGGCGGTCTTTGCTTGGGAGACATCCGTCGGTTGCAGGCGGCGGGCTTGCCCGGCGCGAAGCCGGTGGCGGCAGACACGAGCGTGATTTTTGTGTGGCTCCCGGGTGGGCCTCCGCACCTCGACACCTATGACATGAAGCCCGACGCCGCGTCAGAGATTCGCGGTCCGTTTCGCCCGATCCACACCAACGTGGCAGGGATCGACGTCTGCGAGCTGCTCCCGAGGCATGCCGCGTGCGCGGATAAATACGCGCTGATCCGTTCGATCTCGCACGAGTTTGCCGATCACGGCGGCGGTCACAAACGGTTCCTCACGGGTCGTGATCCCAAGGAGCCAACCGGGTTTGTCAATGACACCCCGATGGCAGGATCCTTCCTCGCCTGGGATCGCGAAACTCGGGCGTCTGGGGTACCGAGTTACACGGCCTTGGTCGATGCCGGGCGAGCGCACGTCGACACGTTTAGTTTTGGTTCGGCCTATCTCGGACCGTCCTACGACCCGTTCATCGTGGCAGGAGATCCATCAGAAGCGGGCTTCCGCGTGCGCAACATCTCGATCGATGCGGAGGCTGCGCGACGGCTTGGCGATCGCGCGACGCTGGCCCGCAGCCTTGACCACCTTCGTCGCGACCTCGATCTGGCAGGGTCGCTTGCAGCGAAAGATCGTTTCGACGCCGATGCACTTTCGTTGCTCACCAGCCGCGAAGCGCAGCACGCGTTTGATCTCGAACAAGAGTCAGAGGGCGTGCGTGATCGTTACGGGCGGCATCGCTTTGGGCAGCGGGCCCTCCTCGCCCGACGGTTGATCGAGGCGGGCGCCGGTTTCGTGACGGTGGTGATGGAACATCCGGGTGGCACCCAGCCGACCAATGGCGTTTACAACTGGGATTCACACGCGGTCAACTGCCACATCTTTGAAGATGCGAACTGGCGGTTTCCCTATTACGACCAGGCGGTCACGGCGCTCATTGAAGACCTCTATGCCCGTGGTCTCGACAAGAAGGTGTTGCTCGTGGTGACCGGTGAGTTTGGCCGCACACCTCGGATTGAGTATCAGATCGGGACGCAAACCAAGGTCATGCAGCCGGGACGAGATCACTGGCCGGGGGCAATGTCGGTGTTGGTCTCTGGCGGCGGCTTGCGGACTGGGCAGGTGGTGGGTTCCACCGATTCCCAAGGTGGCCATCCGAAAGATCGGCCCCTCACCCCCAACGACCTGTGGGCCACGGTCTACCATCACCTCGGCATCGACCCCAGCCAAGCGGTGCTCGATCTCTCTGGAAGGCCGATGCCGATCCTCCCGTTTGGCGAGCCGATCGCTGAGTTGATGTCGTAAGGTGTGGAGCCAACTCAGGCCGACACTTCCTCAAGCATGCCCGTGTCGACGTCGTAGATGAAGCCGCGGACAGTGATCGCGTCTGGACCGCTGGTAGGGATCCAGGGATGGTTCTGAATAGCCGACATCCCACGGCGGACATCCGCGGCAAGTCGCTCACGGCTCTCGGGGGTGGGGGCGGCGTCGACTGGCTCAGGTGTGCCGCGGAAGGCGTGGAATGCTGATGGGCTGGCTGCGGATGCGTTGCAGGGGGTGAAGTTCCGCTGGGTGGCTTGGGAAAGGGTCGCCACAGCCGCAGTGTCGCCCTCGAGGCCGCTTCTGAGGAGTTCGTCGGTGAACCCCAGCATCCCGCAGCGGGTGTGGTGAATGAGCACGACCTCGTTGGTGTCGAGGAGGTGATGCGAGATCACCAGGCAGCGAATCACGTCATCGGTGACCACACCGCCGGCGTTGCGAATGATGTGGGCGTCACCCGTCTGCAGTCCGAGAAGATCTTCGACATCCATGCGGGCATCCATGCAGGCCACGACGGCCACCCGCTGGGCAGGCCGAATCGGCTGGCTGCCGGGATGAGTTGGCTGATGGAAGCCAGTCCCCGCTGCATACTGACGGTTGTTCTCAACAAGGCGATCGGTGCTGGATTGAGACATAAGACCTCCGAAGGGTGGGAAGCTGGCGTGAACGCCGCGCCATAGGAGAATAGCCACTTCTCGTTGTCCGTGGAGAAAGCCATCCATAGGCTTTTTCCGGCCCATCCGGGATTCTTGTGGGGTGCTCGGAAGTTGCCGAGGCTGTCCGCGCCATCTCGCCGGACGTTCGCTCCAGGCCGACCAATCCGCCTCGCGGATCGGTGCCCGGCCTTCCGCTCTCTCGAAGGAATCCTCGCTTCGCCATCGTGGCTTCGCTCGGTTTCCTACGCCGCTCGATTGGCAGGGGCAGCCTCTCCGACCCACAGAGTTCTCGGAAGGACCGTTTCTTGAGCGGGCGATGCACGCAGTTGGGTGGCGATGGTGGTCTGGTAGCGTGGCGTGTCGTTGTGTGATCGCCCACGTTTAGCCGGCTTACGCCATCAGTTCCGGGATCACGCGGGCGTGCTCAACGCCGGTGAGCTTGAAGTCGAGGCCGAGGTGGCGGTAGGTGAACCGCTCGTGGTCGAAGCCGAGCAGCTGCTCGCGGCGAAAAAGAAACC
>JBMTLP010000024.1:0-15924 GCA_049433245.1 Pirellulales bacterium | reverse complement strand
GCACGGCGGCGCCACCACGCTCGACAACCTGTGCCTGAGTTGCTTCCGATGCAACGCCCATAAGGGCCCGAATCTTGCAAGCGTTGATCCGGTGACCGCGATGACGGCCCAACTCTTTCACCCGCGTCGCGACTCGTGGGACGAGCATTTCCAGTGGGACGGACCTGTTCTGGTGGGTAACGCGCCGACGGGGCGAGCCACCATTCGATGTCTCGCGATCAACCATCCCGACGCGGTCATTCTCCGAGCACTGCTGATCGCTGAAGAGCGGTTTCCGGGCTGAGAGGTCCGCAGCGTGACGGGAATAGTTTGTGTCTCGCTTTCGCACCAAAAGTGAGAAACGGGGTTTTAGCCCGACTTTTCAGACTCTGCGGATCGGCGGAGGAACGCATCGCCGCGATCGAACGAGCTGGCAGCGCATGAGCAGGGCGCGGTTTCCCGCCGATGCCGAAGCCGATCTGCTCGCGATCGTGGAGTTCATCGCCCAGGACAACCCCAACGCCGCTCGTGAGTCACCGCAAAAGACCGAGGCACTGCTCCGTCATGCACGCGTCGATCGCGTCGATCGCGTGGAACGCGTGGAACGCGTGATTCGGCCGTATCTCGAAAGCCTGGCATGACCCGAGTACGCCGCAATCCGGAGAGTTCTGATTCCGTGAGGACACGGCTCGCAGCGATCGCCGCAGCCGAACGGAGTTGTGTGCAACCCGCCGTCGCCACTACCCCCAGTTCATCCACGTGATCGAGAGCTGGAGCACCGTGGCAATCGAGACCCAGACGAAGTACGGCACCTGAGCCGCGGCCACCCATCGATAGTGTGGCCAAACGCCAATCATCATCCACACGAGCGTGCCCCACACGACCAGGATGTCGATTGCCGCAAGCGGCAGATCACGCATCCCAAACTGAATCGGCGTGAAAATCAGATTCGCCACGAGATTGATGGCGAAGGGCACCGCAACGAGCCACGGTATCCGCCGACGTCCCGCTTGGACGAACACAAACCCAAACGTGCCAAGAATGATCGGATACAGGATTTGCCAAATCAGGCCAATCGTCTGCGGCTGCGGCGTCCATGAAGGTTTCGCGAGGCTCTGATACCACTCCATCCACGGTACGTCTGTCATACCCCCTCCCGGAAGGACTCGTGATCGACACCCGCGAAGCAGTTCACCGCAGGGTAAATCCCCCGGCGGGAAGTGGTCGTGCAGCCTGCTTGATACCCAGAGCATAATGGGGCGGAAGCATAATGGGGCAGGGATCACCCAGGGGAGACCATCGCGTCATGACACGCCGAGCACGCCGCTACCGCAGTCTCATGCTCGCGTCACTCGGCATGCTGCTCGTGCACGCCGCGGTTTGCGGGAACGCCTGTGGACAAGAGGCGTTGGAAGCGTTTCTCCAACAGCACTGCATCGGCTGCCACGGCGCGGAACACGAAGAGGGAGACATCCGTCTCGATCTCCTCTCCCGTGACTTTACCGCTGGCGTCGACTCCCACCACTGGGCCGAAGCACTCGATAAGGTCAACAGTGGTCAGATGCCCCCGGCAACCGAGCCACAGCCAACACAAGACGAGATCGCAGCCTTTGTGGCCAGCCTCGACGCCCAACTCAAGGCCGGCCGAGCGGCTCGGATGGCCGCCCGCCCCGCCGTGGTGCATTCTCGACTGAGCCGCAAGGAGTATCAGAACACGGTCTACGATCTGCTCGGTGTGCGGTACGATCCCGCCAAACCGGGTGAACTCAACGAAGACAGCCTGTGGCACGGGTTTGAACGCATCGGTTCCGAACTCTCCCTCTCGCCGTCGCACATCGACCGCTACTACCGCGCCGCTGAGATCGTGCTCGACAGAGCGTTCCCCCCGCTAGGTGCGCCATCGCGGACGGTAAGGAAGACCGCCGCCGACTTGCGGTACGGCGGTGGCGAGAAGCAGCAGGAAGTGCTCAATCGCTTCGGCATCACCCGACCCCTGCGGCTTCTGCTCTTTCCTGGTCGCGTGCAGCCAGCACTCGCCTCACACTGGTTTGGGCAGACAGGCCCCGAGCACAGCGGTCTGTATCGCCTGCGTCTTCAGGCCAGTGGGATTCGCCCCGTGGGTGGGCAGCCCGCCCACCTCAGCATCGGACAGGAGACCAGTGAGGAAACGGTTGAGGGCCTGATCGAGTTTGACATCACCGCCCCCGAAGACGCCCCCGAGGTCTACGAGTTTGAGGTGTTTCTTGAGATGCCGAAGACTCTGCACTTTTGCGTGGTGGCGACCGACGGCGTGGACCGACGAGGCGGTGCCGCCTTTCGCAACGCGCTGACAAGTTCCTCCTCGCTCTTCACCCACAGCAGCGACACATTGCTGCTCAATCCAAACGCACCGCAGATGTTTGACGACCAGGGCAACGGTCTCTTCTCCACGGTGCTCATCGACTGGATCGAGTGGGAGGGCCCACTGGAAACAGATGCCGAGAAATCGCTGCGAATCGGTGTGATGCCCCCAGACGATGCTCCACTCGAGGTCGTTGCCGAACACCTCCAACACTTTGCCGAACGAGCCTGGCGGCGGCCTGTCCTCGATGGCGAGCTCGACGCCTACCTGCAGTCCTACCGTGGCGAGCGAGAGGCAGGCGAGCCCATGGCATCCGCGTATCGGGTCGCACTCACCGGCGTGCTCACCTCGAGAAACTTCCTCTACCTTGTGGAAGGAGATCCTCAAGGCCGCGAACGCCTCACCCAATGGGAGCTTGCCTCGCGGCTCTCCTACTTCCTGTGGAGTTCGCTGCCGGATGAGGGCCTGTTGGCGGCGGCCAGAGCCGGCACACTGCAGGGCGATGGGCTAAAAGCGGAACTGAACCGGCTGCTGACTGCCCCCCGGATCAACCGCTTCGTCGACGATTTCTCTCGCCAGTGGCTGCAGCTGCACCGTGTGGGCATGTTCCCTCCCGACAAAAAGCTCTACCCGACCTACGACGATTGGCTCGAGACGAGCATGCAGGCTGAACCCGTGGAGTTCTTCCGCGAAATGTTCGCCAACAACCTGCCGATCGAGAACTTTGTCGACGCCGACTGGACGATGGCCAACGCGCGGCTGTGCGATTTCTACGGCCTTCCGGAACCGGCGAACCAAGGCTTCCAGCGAGTGGCGCTCGCGCCAGAAGATCATCGCGGTGGGCTGCTCACGATGGGAGCCGTGCTGGGACTGACCTCAGACGGCACCCGCCACCGCCCGGTCCACCGAGGCGTTTGGATCAGCGAGGTGCTCTTCAATCAAACACCGCCTCCGCCACCCGCCAACGTCGACCCGATCGAGCCAGTGCCTCCCACGGCAGAGAAGGTCACTCTCCGCGAGCGGATCGAAGCACACGCGCACGTGGCGAGCTGCGCGGCATGCCACCGCCAGATCGATCCACTCGGGTTGGCGTTTGATCACTACGATGCGATCGGGCAATGGAGAACCCACGAGCAGGTTCCCACGGGCACGGGGGCTGATCCTGCGGTGGACGCGTCGGGTGTGCTGCCGGATGGCCGCTCCTTCAGCGATGCGGTGGACTTCAAACGACTCGTGATCGAAGACCGCGAACGCGTCGCGCGAGCCCTGATCGAACAGCTCTGCACCTACGCCCTTCGCCGTGTCCTGACCCTCGACGATCGAGACGACGTTCAGGCCATCCTGGATGCAGCCCAAAAAGACGATTACCGACTCCAAGACATCGTGCGGGCAGTCGCCTTGTCCGACCTCCTCCAAAAACGCTGAAGCGGGAATGCCACACCATGGGTCATTTTCTTTCTCAATCCTGGTTGATCGATCGCCGCCATGCGCTGCGTGCCATGGGCACCTGCATCGGGCTGCCGCTGCTCGAGTGCATGCTGCCGCTGCACGCAGCTGAGCAAGACTTCACAACGCCTCGACGGAGTGCGTTTATCTACCTGGCCAATGGTGTGCATTCGCTGAACTACCAGATCACGACGCCCGGCAAAGACTATGCGTTTTCTCGATCGCTGAAGCCGCTGGAACCCCACCGCAGCGTCATCACGCCGATCAGCGGGCTCCACCATCCAGGAGCCCTGAGCCATCACCACAACTGCATCTCGGTATGGCTCACCGGAGGTCAGCTCGGACCATCCGATCGCAATACGATCTCGGTCGACCAAAAGATGGCGGAGATCACGGCCGAGCACACGCGGTATCCGTCGATGGAGGTGGCGCTCACCCAGGGGTCGCTGGCCTGGACAGCCGACGGGGTTCAGCTCCCCGCCCTGCGACGCTGCAGCGAAATCTTTGCCTCGCTCTTCGAAGCACCCAAGGGGGGCACGGAGGCCCAAAGGAAGGCGCTCCGCCGCAAGGCCAGCGTGCTTGACGACAACCTCGCTGAAGTCCATCGGCTCGAAGAAAAAATGGGGCAGGCCGACCGAGGCCGCCTCGACCAGTACCTCACGTCTGTGCGTGAGGCAGAGATTCGTACGCGGCGGGCAGATGCCTGGCTCGACACCCCCCTGCCCTCGATCGCCGACGCCGACCGGAACCGCACCAATCGCGACATCCCCCAGACCCAGGCCGGCGACTATTTCCGCACCGTCTACGACCTGATCACCCTTGCCTTTCAGACCGACGTCACGCGGGTGGCCACGTTCAGCCTCGGCGGAGAGGGAGACGCTTTCGCGATTCCCGAGATCGGGATCACCGAGTCGCGGCACCAACTCAGCCACCACGGCGGCGATGCGGGCTACATGGAAAAACTCACCAACTACGACACCTTCGCGATCGAACAGTTTGGCTATTTCCTCAGTCGGCTAACGGAAACAAAAGACCTCAACGGCCAGCCCCTGCTCGGCAGCACGATGGCTCTCTTTGGCAGTGGCATGTCGTACGGGCACAGTCACGGCAACGCGAATCTCCCCCTCGTACTCGCCGGCGGGTCAGACCTGGGCCTCATCCACGGCAGCCATCTCGACTTCAACCAAGGACACTTCCAGGGCTACCAGCTCGACAATCCCGCCGAACACTACGGACTCTGCAGCCGTCCCGCCAACACGCAGGCCCACATGAGCAACCTGCTGCTGTTGATGGCACAGCGGATGGGCGTCGAGATCGATTCCTTTGGCGACAGCAACAAGGTGATCGAAGTATGACACCACGGACCACCGTCACAGGCCTCGCCATGCTCGTGGCATGTGCGATGCTCCTGCCTATCACGTCACACGCTGACGACGAACCCTTTCGCCCTGAGGCGGGAAGCTTCCCGCCACTCGACATGGCCCATGCCTATCGAGGCGAACTGGTGTTTGTGGATCACGCCAACCGTCGCGGCAGCATTCGCGTTCAGGGATCGGGCATGTTCTTCCGCAACGACCCACATCCCTTTGCGCTGCTTCCCTATGCCGTGGTCAGGTATCACGACGCACCGGCAGACCTGCGAGACATTCCGCTGGGCACGGTGCTCCATGTGCGGGCCTTTCTCCCCCCCTCCCCTGAGATCTCCGCGGTGCCCGTGCTCCCCGTGGACAACAAAGCCAGAGACGCCAACCACAACCGAGGGGCTGGGATCGCACCTGCTGAAAATCATGTGCTGCTGCTCGAAGATGAGCCGAGCCATTGCCTGCGTGCAGGCTTGGTGTGGCGACTCACCGAAATCGATCGCCGCGGCCAAGCCGGCATGATCGTCGCCAGCCTCGAAGCAAAAGATGGCAGCGGCACGGAGGCTCGGGAGGAAACGCTTTCCTTCGATGCGGCGACCCGCATCTGGCGAGGACGGGAGTGCCTTGGCGTTGAGGAGGTCGTCGCGGAGCAACTTTGGCCCGCCGAAGGAAAACACCCACTCAACCAGACCGTGCTGTTGGGAATCACTTGGAGGCCAACGCCCGACGGCGTGTTCACCCGCTTTCACATCTCCGACATCTGGCTGGATGAGGATGCCATCCGCCGCGCCGCCCACCAGCAGACCGAAACACACAAGGCCTTCATCCGCAGCCGGTGGATGCCTGCGTGGATCGACTCAGTGGAGTACGGCACGTTTGGAAGCGCGAAGGTCACAGCGACCCTCTTTGGTGGCATGGACGAAGACCTCTACGCCGACTTTGTTTCGGGCCGTGCGGCCATGATGAATGCGGTCGAAAACACACTCAAGCACACCCACGGTGCCTACGGCCCAGCCCACATGGCCTCCCGCGGCACAATTCTCGACGTCACGAGGCTCCCGGAAGAACCACCGCTCGGCAGCAGCGGCATTCGCATTCAGTTTGAAACCGACCTGATCATCGAAGGGATTCGACCGGGCCGTATCGTACGAGTGCGTCCAGACACCTGGCCCCAGGTGCAGGTGCCTCGCGAGGAATACCTCAACGACGCCTCGAGCATCGAGGAGCGGTTTCCCAGCCCAGCAATTTTTCCGCAATACTGACTCGTAGAGACGACCGAGGAAAAGTCGGAGAGGTTCGCATGGGTCAACGGCACCAGCACCAGCAAACGCGGGGTTTTCTCCGCGCAATCGGTCCGTTGGTATTCGTTGTGGGCTTGGTGTTCACTGCCATCGGCCTGATCAGTTTCTTTTCGGCGTTTAGAAGTTTCGGCGGCCCTCCCCAGTATTTCTGGTGCGCGTTCGTCGGCCTGCCGCTCATGGCGGTGGGCAGTGTCATTTCCAAGTTTGCCTACATGGGGGCGATCACCCGGTATGTGGCCAACGAGGTCACGCCCGTTGGCACAGACGTTTTCAACACCGTGGTCAGCGAGACGCAGGAGTCGTTTCGCGATCTCGCAGGCTCAATCGGCACCGGTCTTCGCGATGGCCGCTCTGCCGGAAGAACTCCATCGACTGGCAGCCCTTGCGGCAGTTGCGGCACCGCCAACGCTCCGGAGGCCCGCTACTGCAAAGAGTGCGGCGTCTCACTCGCATCGCGCCGCTGCGAGCACTGCGGTGACACCGCCCCGCCCGACGCCCGCTTCTGTGACAGCTGTGGCGAGCCTCTCCCACGGCGCCGATCAGCGTCTGACAGCCCCGACGACTGACGCCTGGTCCGAGTTCTGACGAATCGCGTCACGCCGCGCGGCGAACGTCGTCCGCATCCGCAGTGATCGGACCGAGGGGTGTGACCGGCAGCACCGACGCCAGCTCGCTTGTGCCGTCTGCTGCCGTCGCGTGCTCTTCCTCCTCATCAAGCAAGACCGTGTCGACAAGGCCGTCGAGCATATCTGGCAGGGCGGAGAGCACATTCACGAAGCCGAGCAACATCACACCGTGATGGGCACCGAGTTCCAGCGACGAGAGATCGGTGAAGAGTGTATCGATCGCCTCATCTAACCCGCTGGTGAGGAGAACCACACCGGTTGTGAACTTCGTCCACGGGCTCTCAGCAATCGCGCGTACGGCTTTCGTGAGCGCTCGATTGAACCGCTTGAGCAGGCTTTGCCGTGGCTTCCGCGTCCGTCGGTTCATGCCCTTCGCCTCCGTCATGCAGTGAGCTTCTCCCACCTCGTGTGTCGTGCGGGAATAGACAACCGCACCGAGTCGGTCAAGCGAAACCCACGTCGGGACCCACCCCGCGGTCTATCCGTATTGCCCTCTTTCACAATCCTCCGCGTGTGCCGCAGCCTGCCGCGGGGGGGAGCTTCTGGTTGTCACGGTGCCGCCAAAACACCCTTCCTACGCAGCCCTTCTTTCCCAAAACCCGTGTTCAGAAAAACCCTCACCATCCCACCAGGCGATGTCGATCGGAGGGTTATGAGACGGGCCGTCGCTGCCCTTTCCCTGGGCTTTTCACAGGAATGTCGCGGTTAGCGTTAACGTGGAGAGACCTTTGCCGCGGTGCGCTCACCGCGGTCTTGATCGCGGTCTGCGCGATCGGAGCGGCCGCGGCCGCCACCGAAGCAGACGACAACGGCGACATGCGGGAGGCGTTTCGGGAAGCCCTCCGCACCGATCCCGAGATGCAGGCGATCCTTCGCGAGGAGGCGGAGCAGATCATGCTCCAGCAGCTCGGCGGCATCCCCGCCCCGAGGTACATCCCCGCCACCGACTTCGTCGGCTCTAAGGGCTTCGAAGTCTATGCTCGGCGAAGCCAAGGCTTCCCCGCATCTCTGTATCTCAACGGCTTCATGCAGGTGCGGTGGTTCGAGTTTGCCCGATCGGTCACCAGCTGGAGCGATTCAACGGGAGCCCTCTATCCCGTCAACAACATCAACACCTTTGAAATCAATCGATTCTTTATCACGACCGAGGGCTTCGTCACCGACGAGCAGATTCCCTACTCAATCTCCCTCTTCGGCACCACCGACTACGGCAACAACTCCGCGATCACGCCGCTGGGATATGTCGGCTACCAGTTCAACGACAACCTGTCGATTGCCGGCGGTGTGACCTTTGTCGCCGCCACACGGGAATGGACGACCTCAAGCCGTTGGGTCTTGGGCATCGACCGGAGCATGGCCAACACCTTCTTTCGGCCCAGTTACTCGCCAGGCGTGGAGTTTGCTGGCAACTTTCTGGATGGCGAACTCACCTGGCGCGGCGGAGCGTGGAACTCCATCGACGGATCCCTGGCGGGTGTGAACCGCAACGGCACTTCCATGGCGTGGGCCGGGATCATCAGTTGGGAACCGTGGGGCAAGTATGGCCTGGGCTACTCTGACATGGAGATCCACGATGAGCCGGCACTTCGCATCGGATGCAGTGGGATCCATGCACTCTCACAGGCAGTCGAAGCCACCAATGGCAACAACCCGGAAGACACCATCATCCGCCTCTCTGACGGCACGCCGATCGCAGCCCCTGGCGCCCTCGGCCCCAACTCTCAGGTAGATCAGTTCCGCTTGCAGCTGGCATCGATCGATGCTGGCTGGAAATACAACGGCGTCTCGCTCAACTTCGAGTACTACTGGCGACTGCTCAATGACTTCGTGGGCACAGGTCCGTTCAACCAGCAGAGTCTCTTCGATCAAGGGGGCGCGGCCTACATGTCGTTCTGCGTTGTCCCCAGAAAGTACGAGGTCTACGGCCGCTCTAGCGCCGTCACGGGGCTCTACGGCACCGGGCAAGAGTATGGAGGAGGCTTCAACTGGTACCTCCGCAAGAGCCGCCAAACGAAGCTGACGCTCGAAGCGCTCTACTACAACCGCAGCCCGGCCGACAACACGCTCTACCCCTACCGCGCCGGCTATAGCGGCACCGCCATCCAAACGCAGATGCTGGTGATCTGGTAGCCAGGCAGGCCTTGCGCAGACTCATCCGTGCAGGGCGTACACTCGCAGGTAGCCATTGGCCATGGCCACCGCAACGTGCGTGGCATCTGGTGAGAGGGCCATGCCGCGTCCATTGGCCGGCAGTTTCATGGCGTGAAAGTCTTCTGTGGCGTCGGGTTTAAAAAACCGCAGCCAGCCTCCACCGCCGCCCCCCGCCTGACCAATCCAAAAGCCTTCCGGATGCCACGCAACTCCCCAGCACACGCCATCCCCTGCGCCTTTGCCGAGGAGCTGCTTCACGCCATTGGATTCGGCCGGTGCCGCTTGCTCCCAGTCGACCAGCACGATGACAGGCTTCCCAATACCCGCAAAGGCATTGGTCACATTCGTAATCCCGCCGAGGGCGAGCACGCTCCCATCCGCTTTGAAATCGATCGAGCGAGCCCCGCCAATGTCGGCGCGAAAGGTCGTGTCGTACTTCCAGAGTGCCTCTGCGGTCACGAGGTCCCGTCGCAGCACGAGCGACGAGGGATCCCACTCTTTCACCACCCCCTTGAGGTCACACGACACGAGCGCAGAGCCATCCGGTCGCCAGGCGACCTCATAAACATGGGAGTCGTGCCCGGAGAGGACGGCCACATTGCGGCCATCGGCGGCATCCCAGAGACGCACGCTCTTGTCGTTGCCGCAGCTTGCCAGCAGCCGCCGATCAGGACTGATGGCCACCGCGCGGATCCACCCCTCATGCGCGTCGATGACCCGCTCCATGGTGGGCGTCTCGCCCGACACGTCAAACCAGACCAGACGCCCGTCGTAGCCGGCGGTGATCACACCACGACCGTCGGCGTGCACTGCCATCGACTTGACCCATGAATCATGGCCGCCTGCCAATGGGCTGGCCTTCGGCTCCTCCCCGTTGTCGCCCAGCACGAGTCGCTGCGGAGGCGTGTTCTCCGCAGAAAATTAGATCGACTTGCCATCTGGCGAAAACCGCACAGACAGCAGCGGATGACCATGCTTGTACTCAAGCACCTGATGTGTCTTCGTGGGATCGATCACGCCCTGCCCTCCTAAGCCAACAGTTCGTCGATCGGGCCCTTCGCGGGATCTGCGATCGGATGATCGCGGCCCGCCACATGAAACTCACCAAGCGAATCGACCCCGATCGCCTGCAGGATGGTGTGGAACACATGGCCGTGATCGACTGGCCGGTCTTCCACGGCCGTGCCATCAGCGCTCGTGCGACCGACCACGCCCCCCGCCTGCAAGCCAGCACCTCCCATCACGATGCTCCATGAGGTGCCCCAGTGATCCCGCCCATACCGATCGTTGATCCGAGGCGTGCGTCCAAACTCACTCATCACACACACGAGCGTGTCTTCCAGCAGCCCTCGCTCGGTGAGGTCGTTGACGAGCGTGGCAAACGGCTGATCAAACTCCCCAAGTTGCTCGATGTGGAAGTCGAAGTTCTCGAAGTGGGTGTCGTAGTTGGAGTGATTCACCTGCACGAAGGGAACGCCGCGCTCGAGCAGACGCCTCGCGAGCAAGCAGTGCTGACCAAACTCATGCGTTCCGTAACGAGCGTGATCACGGGCTGACTCCTTGGTGACATCAAACACGTCGCGGCGATCGAGCAGATCGAGCGCCTGCTCATAGGAAAACGTGTAGGCATCGGTGTCGGCCGTACGCCGACGCCCCGCAAAGCGATCGTTGAAGCGGCTGCGGAGCGCCGCACGCCGCCGATCTGCCTCACTGGTGAGCCCGTCGGGCCTCGCCGTGTATTCCGGCGGCTTCCCGTCATTCATCGCCACCCCGGCAAACTGCGGTCCGAGATACGCCGCCTCGCCTGGCCCCGTGCCCGCACCGCGAATCAGGATGTGCCCCGGCAGGGCGAAGCCCGTGGGCGTGGACGTCTTGGCGACCACGGCACCGAGTGAGGGGTAGTCGAGGGGGGCCGGCTGATCCCGACCGCTGATCATCTCCCGCTGGCCGCGGCCGTGGTCTCCATTCTTGGTGTCGAGGCTCCGCAGGATCGAGAGCCGGTGCATCTGCTTGGCCGTGTGAGGGAGCAGCTCGCTGATGTGCGTTCCCGGAACGCTCGTGGGGATCGCCCGAAACGGGCCGCCGGTATCGGTCCCGGGCTTGGGATCCCACGATTCCAGTTGGCTCACGCCCCCGTGCAGGAACACCACGAGCACTCGCTTGTTCGCCATCTTCACCGCATCGGCAAGCGCCGGCGTGGCCGCGAGGCCACCACACATGCCCAGTGCACCGAGCCCAAGGCCGCCCAGCAAGTTTCTTCTGGAGATGCCGTGCTCCGCGGTGCGACAGGCGGGGTTGGTGGCCATGATCGGTGCCCTCAAAGATGCGTGGGGTGCGAGGAAGCGGAAACCGCCGCCTCAGTGGTTGAAGCGAAACTCATTGCTGGAGAGCATCGCCCAAATCAGCTCAGCCACCGCCTGTGGCCGTGACTCGGACGACGCTGTCAGGAATGCCGCGATGTCTGCTTGCTCGGCTTCGGTCGCGGGCCGCGACAGCACACTCAGGCAGACTTCGTTTGCCAGGACATCGCCATCGTCCGTGGCCAGCAGCCTTGCCGCGAGGTTGTCCCCCTGCGGCTGAAGCTCGCTCGATACCTGCGAGGCATTGCCGAGATAGAGCGCCTGATTGAGCGTGGCTTGAAAGCCTTCCACCAGCGGGTCGCCATAGAGCTCTGCAACACGCGCCTGCAGGCCGGCCGCTTGCTGCAGAAACGCCTCCTCGATCGCTCGTTCGCGAGCCATCGCCTTCTCTGGCTCTGCCGCCTCGGTCACCGATGCCGGCGGTTTGGCATCGACCGCTTGTGTCGCGGCTACCTCCAGCCGAGCGAGCCCTCCCGTCGCTTGCAGCAATGAAAACGCAAACTGGTCGGGTGAGAGCGGCCGCAGACTGGCTACCTGGAGATTCTCATTCCAGCGTTCCACGATCGATGCCCAGAGCACTTCAGCGGCCAGTGGATCGGCCTCTCGCAGCGGCAGGTAGGACAGCAGATCACTCGCCAAGTTCCTCCGCCAACCGAGTCGCTTGAGTTCCTGCGCACATGCGACCGACTGCCGCCTCGCTGCCACCGCTTCCCGCGTGAGATCAGCGAGCGTGGCTGGGGATCGACGAGCCGCGATGTCTTCATAGGCCGCTCGCGCGGCGGCGAGCGTCGCATCGGCGTTCGCCTTGGCCGCGGCCTTCTCACTGGCGGCCGCAGCTGCCGTGTCGAGCGTGGCCTGCCGAGCCTGGTGCTGCGTGTCGAGTGCCGTCACAATGCCGGTCACTTCGGCGTCACCTTCAAGCAGCATCGACGCCTGCCTCGCGCCCGCCAAGGCACGCGACACCGCTTCGGCCACCGTCGCTGCCTGCACACGGGCCGATTCAGCCGCAGTCGCCGCGGCGGTCGCCTCGTTGGCACTCTTGCGGGCATCACCGCGAGCCACGATGGTTGGCTGCAGCTCGGCGTGCACCCCCCGCTCTGCCGTAAACGCGGCTTCCCGACGCCCTTCCGCCTCCCGCGCCACCTCCTCCAGGTGTTCCAACTCCGCGGTCAGCTTCTCTTCCCTGACTCGCAAATCCGCGACGGCCTGCTCGAGGGGGAGCGGATCGAGCATCTCCGCCTGCGGTGGCTCCACCGACCGCTGATAAGCCCGCGAGAGCACCATGCCTCGCACGAGCGGACGCAGTTGGTAGTCGTGCTCAACAAGCGCCTCCACCAGAAGGTCGAGCAGCCGCGGGTGGCTGGCAGGGTTGTCTGGCCCCAAGCCATCAAGTGGATGCACCAGCCCACGCCCAAAGAACACGGCCCATAGACGATTGGCCACGTTACGGCGAAACGCCTCGCTCTCACCCAGGCCTTCGGCAAGTGCCGACCGCCGGCTGTATTCCGGCACTCCCCTCGATGACTTCGAAGGAGCGGTCACGTATCCGTCACCGGGCTCCGCGATCGGCTCGTCGATCAGAGGCGGCCCATCGGGCAGCTGTGGCCACGCCCCCTTGACCGACTCAGCGGTAAACACCGACGTGAAATCGACCTCACCCATGGCCGCTTCCGACAACTGCTGCGCCTTGCCAGCGGTAAACAAACTCGTGCGGCTCACAAACGCATGCAGGCCGTGAAACTCCGCCTGTCGGAGATCGTCGTCGAGCGGGTGGTCATGGCACTGGGCACACTGCAAGTCGCGACCAAACAAAATCCTCCCCACCGCTCGCGTCATCTTCACTGGCTCAGCTTCACGGGCCAGCAGAAAGGCCACGGCCGGCTCACTGGCTGGATCGCCCCCCTTCGCGGCCACCACGTCGCCCAGCAGTTCATCGAGTGGTTGCTCCGAAGCGATCGATTCGCGAAGCCACGCTTGCCACGGCTGCCTCACGCCACCCGGAGGGCTGTCTCGCTCAAGCAGCATCGCATCGAGCACGCGCCCCATCTGACGCACAAAGCCTCGGCTGGCCATCAGCTCATCGACAAGCCGCTCGCGACGGTGCTCCCCGCCGTCGGCCAGAAACACCCGAACCTGCTCAGGCGTGGGGATCATCCCCACGAGATCGAGATGCGCCCGCCTCACAAAGTCGGCATCGCTGCAGAGTTCGGCCATCGGCCCAACAGCCGCCTCATCTACGATCGTGTCGATCGCTTCGGCGAGAGCCATGGAGACCTCATCGCCAGACGCATCTGCCGGATCGTCGCCACGGATCACATCAGCACACAGGATGGCCGCGGTCAGCCCCAACATGAGACTGACGACACCAGCAGCATGACTAGCAAGAGCAGCACACCGCATCATCGGCCTTGACCCTTCCGGCCGTCGCAGCGGGTGATTCTCCGTCTGAAGACCCCACGATCTGCGAGCATTCTCCCAACCCTTCAGGGTATCCATCTCAGTCGCCCTGCCGCAAACCCGTCCCCTGCGAGCGATGCGTTCTGATCACTCCCGCGCCGCGTTCTCGGACCGCTCGCGTGTCGCGGTAAAGAGTTTCACGTTGTGGGTCGCCCGGCCCACGGCCACGATCTCTGGCAGTCCGTCACCCGTGAGGTCGCCGACAGCGACCGCCTCAACGGTCGTTCCACCCGCATCGAGTACCTCCCGTTGCCAACCTGCAGGCACGAGCGGTGACTGCTCGGCTACGCGGCGGAAGATCGCCAGCGTCGGCCCGTGACCGGGCGTCTCCGAAGGATCGCTGGACCCAAACACGATCTCATCCGTGCCATCACCATCGAAATCGGCCGTGGCAATCGCGTGACCGCGTGCGTAACCGGCATCGATCACGCCACGCATCCAGCCGGCCGCTGCAGCGCCGCCCGGCGTGAAGACAGCCACATCCGATCCGTGCATCGGCTCGACCGCAACCAGGAACTCGGTTCCATCAGCAAAGTGACCCCACGCGATCTCACCAGCCCCGCTCGCGTTGGGCTCAGGGGCTATCGCTGCGGTGCTCACGAGTGTCTTGCGAAAACCAGACTCCTGTTTTTCGAGGAGATGCAGCCCTTCACGGCTCGCAGCGATCGTGTCGACGGTGCCGTCGCCGTCGAGGTCGGCGTGCATCTGGCCGTGCACGCGGTTGAGCTCTCGGTCGAGCACCGTCGGCAGCCAACGGTCGGTGACGGGATTGTCCGGGATCGAGAATGCTGTCAGTTCCACCCCGGGCATTCCGGCAGTTGCATTCAAAGGAGACACGACCAGCTGTGGCCTGCCACTTCCGAGCACGTCCGCCCATGCCATCCGATGGGTCGACGGCAGGGGACCAATGTCATGCACTTTCCACGGCTTGGTCGGGTCGCTATCGCGCGTGATCCAGTGCAGCGTGCCTTCTCGAGGCCAGCTCGCTCCGATCGCAAAGTCCACCGCACCATCCCCGTCGATGTCGTGCGGAGCGATGCACACATTGTCACGTGGCGTCTGACCGCGAATCATGTCCCGCTTCACCCACGCTTCGGCGGTGTCGCCCGGATTGGCATACCAAACCACCGCTTCCTCAGTGACCACCACGATGTCATCTCGACGATCGCCGTCGACATCGGCCAAGGTCACGGCATAACAGACTTCGCCCGCGTGCGGATCGAGCACACGCTCCTCAAAGCGCACACCATCCAAAGGAGCAGCGCAGGCATCCGGAGCCGCGTGCACGACAAGTCGGTCGCTCGGCCAGCCCAGCTCTTCGGCTACCCCGCTCGCATAGCTCACCAGTTCCTCGTCGCAGCCGTGGATGGCCACGCGACCTCGGGAAGCCGCGATCGCCACGGCCTGCGGCACGTCGAGCGTCTTGAGCACGTTGAGCAGCGCGGGCGCCGCAGCACGGTCGCTCCCCTCGGCTGGCGCATCGTGCGACGCAGGCATGTCGTGCAGTTCGATCCGTGAGAGCGGCTCTTCAAAGAGCGACGCATACACCGACAGCACCGCCATGCCCCCCTGCCCCTTCAGCGCGAGCGGCATGTTTTCCAAGCCGGGTGTCTGCCGCAGCCCGGCGGGTATCGCTTTGATGCCCCGGCGTATGTCGTAGACCTGCATCCCTTCCCATGTCTGGCCGAGGAGCAGGAAGCGGCGGCGGTTGTGCACGTGCGTCGCCCCGTCTTGGCTCCACTGCGTCGGCCCCTCACCTCGCGGCGCCAGGAACACGACCGCCAGCGGCTCCTCGGTGAGCCGCCGATGAAACTCGCTGGCCTCCGCGTTGAGAGCGGCGCCCTGATCGCCAAAGAGTTCGGCCCGCGCGGCCTCCAACCGTTCCCAGCCGGCTTGATCGAG
>JBMTLP010000023.1:0-16092 GCA_049433245.1 Pirellulales bacterium | reverse complement strand
GGGGCCGGGCCTTTCTCGTCTGGACGTGGGTAGGTGCCATGCCGCTGATCACGAGGATCACACGGCCGGACCATCCGATTTTACCGACCAAAAAGGGCGATCAAATCGGACAAAGGTCTTAGGCCTTGGCCTTCTTGGCGACCTTCTTGGTGGCAGCCTTCTTGGCAGCCTTCTTGGCGACCTTCTTGGTGGCGGCCTTCTTGGCGACCTTCTTGGTGGCGGCCTTCTTGGCGACCTTCTTAGCGGCCTTCTTCTTGGCCATGGAAATGGCTCCTTGCCATGAGTGCCCATTCAAACAACACGCGACCAACCCCCTGGGCACTCGAAAGAAGAGGTTGGGCGACGATAGTGGAAAACGGCGGAGGTTGGTTGGGGGCCTGGAGATGCCCTTACAACAGCCGCTGCGGGCTCAATCAGCCCAAGGATGTTTCTCCCAGGATCCCGTGAAGCGTTCGGCCGGCCTGAGGTGATCCTGCGGTCGTTGTGACGACCGCTCCCCTCGGATCGATCAGGTTCTGCAGGACAAACTTCTTCCTGCAGTGGCGAACAGCATGTGTGGTCACGTTTGAGGCATCCGGCACTCGCACTTGCTGCACCCGAAGTCGTTCGGATGCGTCGCATACTCCTTCATTAGTTGTCAGAGAAGACGCATCTCTCTGACCACACGATGAAGGCGAAGCGACAGCGCGGCAGCATCATTCGATGAGTTGTCGATGATCGCTATGAAAACTGTCAAGAGAGGTTCGATGTTTGAAACAAAAAATTTGAGCCGTTGAGGGTCGCTCGCCTCTATGTCGACGCACTGACACGAGTATCATCTTGATCTCACCATCTCCGCGTTCCGCATGGCATGGCATGACATGAGCAGCACATCACCTTCCTCGTCGCACGGTCACCAAGGTCAGCCTCTCGCACTTGCTCAACGGATGCAGTCGCTGCAGCCTTCAGCCACCTTGGCCATGGCGGCACGGGCTTCGGCGATGAAGGCGGAAGGCATCAACGTGATCGACCTCTCGGTCGGAGAGCCAGATTTCCCCACACCAGCGCATATCTGTGCCGCGGCGGAGGCAGCGATTCATGCTGGACACACCAAATACACGCCTGCTGCGGGCATTCCTGCCCTGCGGAAGGCCGTGGCGGCCGATGCATCGCGGCGCACGGGCCGCGAGGTGAAGGCATCGGAGGTGATTGTTTCCAACGGGGCCAAGCACTCCCTGCACAACGTGTTTACCGCCCTGCTCAACGACGGGGATGAGGTGATCGTTCCCACCCCCTACTGGGTCAGCTATGCGGAGCTCGTGAAGCTGGCGGGCGGCATCCCGGTGTTGGTGGAAACCAGCCTCGAAGACGACTTCAAACTGCGGCCCGATGCGCTGGCTGCTGCCGTGACCCCCGCCACGCGGATGCTCCTGCTCTGCTCGCCCAGCAATCCCACGGGCGTGGTTTACACCGCCGACGAACTTGGTGCCTTGGCCGATGTGGTGCTTGAGAAGAACCTGGCGGTCGTCTCCGACGAGATCTACGACCAGCTCGTGTTTGACGGCCGCACCTCGGTCTCTTTCCCGACGCTTCGTCCCGGTCTGGCTGACCGCACGATTGTGGTGGCCGGTGTGAGCAAGACGTACTCCATGACTGGCTGGCGAATTGGCTGGACGATTTCGCCCGAGCCGCTGGCGAAGGCGATCGGAAACCTGCAAAGCCAGGAAACCAGCAACCCGTCGAGCGTCAGTCAGTATGCGGCGCTCGCGGCGCTCGAGGGGCCGCAGGAGTGTGTGCGGGAGATGTGCCAAGCCTTTCAGAAGCGGCGGGATCTCGTCGTGGCGGGCCTCAAGGCGATGCCGGGCATCCGGATTCCCGATATTGGCGGGGCGTTTTACGCCTTCTTCGACATCTCCGCCCACCTCGGCAAGAGCTACGGCGGCAAGAAGATCACCACGAGCGTCGAGTGGTGCGAGGCCCTGCTGGAAGCGGAGCAGGTGGCCACGGTGGCAGGCAGCGCGTTTGGCGCTGAAGGGCATGTACGGATGTCGTTTGCAGCGTCCGAAGCGACCCTCATGGATGGGCTCACCCGTATCGGTCGCTTCCTGGCCTCCGCCGAGTAGTCGCGGCTGGTTTATTCCGTCGCCGCGGCGCTGCCGATCGCGGTGTCCACGTCAGCCGACAACTCCAAGACCGCCTTGAGCATGCGGTCTGACGCCTCCCGTTCGAGTCGGTTCGTGCCCGGCCAGGTTTCGTACCCGCCGAGGTCGTGCTGTCGGGGTGTCGGCAGGTACCCGAGGTATCCGTGGGCAAGCGAGATCAAGAAGCCGGGCTGGCCTCCCGAGAGTCGGCGAAAGTCGAGCCCGATCTCGCAAAAGATTTCACATGGCATCGTGCCGATTCGCACCGGCCCGATCCCCACGACCTGGAGGGGCGCCGCCACGGTGGGAGGCTGTTCGGCGAGGGCGAGCACCCGTTCTGCGTAGATTTGTGAAATCGTCTTGGCTGCAGCGGGCATGTCGGGCGGAGGAAGCGTGGCCACGGCCCACGCACGCTCGGCGGGGGTGGGATGCCGTGCAACCACCTCAAGTTCGCGGTAGCCTGCGGCGAGTGGAACGTCCGTCAGAAAGTCGAGGTTGGCCGAGGCTGCCACGATCCGCGCAGCCACGTCTTTGGCAACGCCCCGCATTTGCTCGTAGGCCGCCCTTGGGGTCGCAGGCTCACGGAAGTTGATGTTGTTGATGTCGCCGCTCGTCCCGTTGGCGAGCAAGGCCACAAACGGTGGGTCCGTCGCAGGAGCAGCGACGAGCCGTGCGAGTTCGTCGCAGACAACGCCGAAGTAGTCGGCGGAGACATGCCCCTGCGGCACGCCGCCGACATAGTGCAGGGAGTAGGTCGCCATCAGGGCAATCGGCGATCCTGCAGGTTGCCTCAGGAATAAAAACGAGATGGTCGGATCGGTGGGGCCAGCAGGCCTGTCAAGATTGGGGCTCGCCCGCGGTGGGTTCATCTTGACCAGGTCGTGAGCGGAACCGAAGGGATTCTCGGGCATCGAGCCTGGTCGCATAAACCAGCGGCGATTGAAAACATGCTCGGGGACGTCGACTGTGCCAACAGCCAATTCCGCCGGCCGCAGCAGGTTGTTGGCACACCGCACGCTGTCGGCGATCCGCCTCGCCACGAAGGTTTGGTAAGCAGACAACTCGCTGAGCACCGGTTGAAAGCGCTCGCCCCCGGTACCTCCGAGAGCGGTGGTGGCCGAATGCGTGTGGGTCGCTGCGATCAACACCTGAGCGGCGGGAATGCCGACTTCCTCTGTGATCAGCCGGCGGGCTTCGTCACTGACCGAGCGGTGGATGCCGAGCAGATCGCAGACCACGAGGGCGATTTTTGCCGAGCCGTCGTCGAGCACCAGACAGCGGGCGTGCAGGTCGTCGTGAATGTGATCAGCCGGAAAGGGATGAAAGCCGCCGACGATGGGTTCGCCGAGAGGCGGGGTGATGCAGGCAGTGGCGGCACCAGCCCGGAGGCATGGCGGGGTTGGCGTGTCGACTGTGGCCTCAGCAGCGTGGAGTTCAACTCCCTGACCACACCAACTCGCCAGCAGCACGCTAGCCACCAACAGCGGAAATGGACGGCGCGGATGAAGGGATTCAGAGCGACGCATGGCGGTGATGTCCTGTCGTTTCCAACCGATTTGCCCGTTCGAACCCCCGTTAGTCCGATGCGGGCATCTGCACCACTGCCTTGAGGACACCAGAACCGGGCTCCAGCAGTTTTGGAAAGACATCGGCGATCTCGGAAAACGGTATGCGGTGCGTGATCCAGGGCCGGGTGTCGATCTGTCCCGCTTCAATCAAGCCGATGATGCGGGTGAAGTCGCTAGGCAAGGCGTTGCGACTGGCGAGCACCGAAAGTTCCCGTCGGTGCATGACGGCGGCATGCGAAAAGCTGAGATGTTGTTGGGTGATGCCGACATAGACCAGTCGGCCCCCGAAACTGCACAAGCTCAGTGCACTGCTCATGCTCTGATGGCTTCCGGTGGCGTCCACGACCACTTCTGCCAGCCGACCACTCGTCATGTCATGCAGGGTCTGCTCGTCGGCAGCGGTGCCGGTGGCGAGCAGTGTGTCGCGGATGCCGAGGCGCTCACGGGCAAATGCCAGCCTCGATTCCGCCATGTCCATCAGGATCACTCGGCTTCCGGCGAGGCGGGCAAACTCAACGGCCGAGAGGCCGATCGGACCTGCACCGATCACGAGCACCGTTTCCTCGGCCGTCGGCTGACCGCGGTTGATGGCATGGCAGCCGATCGCCAACGTTTCCACGAGAGCATTCTCAGCGGGCTTGAGCGATGGCGAACGGTGAAGCTTGCGAGCTGGCAAGGTGTAGAGAGGCTGCAGTCCGCCGTCGCAGTGCACGCCGAGCGTCTGGTTATGCTCGCAGCAGTTGGTCAGCCCACGGAGGCAGGAGTGGCAGGCCTGGCAGTTGAGATAGGGCTCCACGCAGCAGCGATCACCCACGGCCACATTGGCGACGCCCTCACCGATTGCCACTACCTCCACACTGAGCTCATGCCCGGGAATCCTCGGATAGCTGAAATAGGGCATCGTGCCCCGATAGCCTCCGTAGTCGGTGCCGCAGATGCCGACCGCCTCCACGCGGACCACCGCCTCACCAACCCCCGGCGCCCCAGGCTCGGGCACTTCCCGGTAAGCGAACGAACCTGGCTTCTCCAGCACGAGGGCCTGCATATGTCTTTCTTTCTGTGAGGTGGAGGATGGGCCCACTGTTCCCAGACCCATCAGCGGTCGAGACCGTAGAACTGCGTGGCGGTGGAACCAAGAATCTGCTCGCGTTCGCCATCGCTCAGTTCCGCTAAGAAGTCAGCAACGATGCCAAACACGTCCGGATACTCCGCGGCCAGGAGGCACACAGGCCAATCGCTGCCATACATCAGCCGTTGCGGCCCAAACGCCTCGAGCGCGACGTCCAGGTAGGGGCGGAAGTCTTCTTTCTTCCAGCCTTGCCAGGCGGCCTCGGTGACCATGCCGGAGAGCTTACAGGTCACGTTTGGATGACTGGCCAACGCTTGGAAATCGGCTTTCCACGGCTCGAGCGATGCGGCTTTGATGTCGGGCTTGGCGAGATGATCGAGCACGAAGGGCTGCTCGGGCAGCATCCCGACGAGTTCGACTGCTGCGGGGAGTTGGGAAACGTAGAGCAGGAGGTCATACGTCAGGCCGAGGGGCTGGAGCTGGCGAAGGCCCCGCACGAACGCATCGCCGAGTAGGAACCGCACATCGGGCTCATCCTGCACGACATGCCGCACGCCCACGAACCGTGGATGGGAGGCAAACGCCTGGAGCTGGGAGCCAACGTCAGCGCTGCGGAGATCCACCCAGCCCACCACACCGAGGATCGTGGGGTGTGCGTCGGCGAGCTCGAGCAGCCAACGCGTCTCTTCGACCGTTTGCCGAGCCTGCACCGCCACACTGCCAGCCAGCCCCTCTGTGGCGAGGAGTGGCTTGAGGTCGACAGGGAGATAGTCCCTGGCCAGCCGTTCCATACCCGTGCCGATCCACGGGTAGTCCTCGGCGGTGTATTTCCAGAAGTGCTGGTGCGCGTCAACTCGCATGACAGAATCCTCGGCAGAAGGTCAGGGGGCGTTGTTCTCGGGGAGCCCTTCAACGTGGCCAATGTTCTTGACCGGTGCAAAGATCTGCTGCACGTCGGCCAGAAGGTCCTCGTCGATCGGCTCGGCAGCCCAGTCCGCCCAGGCTTGGATGTTGGTGGGATTGGCGCTGCCCGCAATCGTGGTTGCGATGTCGGGATTGGCGAGGGAGAACTGCAACGCCAGTTTGGCGATCGAACTGCCGCGTGACTGACACAGGGCCGCAGCCTCTCGGGCAGCGGCTTTGACCTCCTCAGGTTCCTTGAGCCAAGCCGGCAAGGGGGCGTCGGTCAACAAGCGGGCACTAAAAGGGCCCGCATTCATCGCGGCGATGCCCCGCTGTTTGAGGTAGGGGATCGTCTCATCCGCAAAGCGGGTGTTCTGCAGGGTGTACTGGTTGTAGCTCAGCACGCAGTCGACGTCTGTCTGATCGCAGATGAACCGAAAGATCTTCTGCGGATAGCCCGAGAAGCCGATGAACCGCACCTTGCCCGCGGCCTGGGCCTGTCGCAGAGCCGGCAGGGTTTCATCGACAATCTGCTGCATCGGCACAAACTCGATGTCGTGGCACAGCGCGATATCGAGGTGGTCGGTGCCGAGTCGGTGGAGCGAGACATCGATGCTTTCGGCCACTCGTCGGGCTGAGAAATCGAAGTGGGCGAGGTCGTAGCGGCCGAGTTTGGTGCAGAGCAGGTACTCGTCGCGTGGGACATCCCGCAGAGCCAGTCCCAACAGCACCTCGCTCATCCCACGGCCATAGAACGGGCTCGTGTCGATGAGCCGCAATCCACATGCCAGCGCCGTTCGCACGCTCGCGAGCGCTTCATCAAGGTTGACGCGACGAAACTCCTGCCCGAGCGAGGAAGCGCCGAAGGCGAGGAGTGGCACCTCAAGGCCTGTTTGTCCGAGTGGGCGAGTTTGCATGGGGGAAGTCTCAGGTGGTCTTTAGCAGGAGAAGGTGCGGCAACCGATCGTGAGCAGGAGGTTGGCCCACGGCTGCGTTTCTGCTGTTTGGATCGTGAGGACATGGTCGACCGAAGCGACCGCCTCTTAATAGTCCCAGTTGACGATTGTCACGAGATCGCACGGGCTGCCCGCCTCGGTGAGAATCTGACGGTAAGTGGTCCAGACAGGTGGGTCGCCCGGCGTGGCGGCTGCGTAGGGGTCGTCGCGGTCGATCCCCATCGTGTTCACCTCATCCACCCGCACCGTGTCCACGATCGCCGCAAACACCTGAGCGACTGTGGGGACGCCAGGGCTCAACTGCAGCGAGATCAGTTCCGCTCGCGGGCCGCGTTTGTTGGCGGCGGGATAGTTGCCATCGGCGATCAGCACTTTGGAGTGGTGGCCTGCTGTGGCGAGGACGCGGAGGATCTCAGGGTGAAGGAGCGAGGTGTTGAGCATGGCTCGAAAGGACTCCAGAACACGGGAGAAGGCATGAGAGAGGGAATGTCAAACTAGCGTCGCGACGCGTGGCTGAGGAAACTGCGAATGCTCCCTGCGGCCGCCTCGTCGGCGGTGGGCAGGGGGAAGATTTCGGCCGACAGATAACCGCGGTAGCCGATCGCCTCCAGTGCGGCGACGATCTCTGTGACGGGTGAGTGCCCCATCCCGATGGCTCGGCGGTTGGAGTCGGCCCAGTGAATGTGCCCCACATGGGGCGCCACGGCACGCAGTGTCTCCGCGAGGTCGACCTCTTCGATGTTCATATGGAACAGGTCGCACAACAGTTTTACATGTCGCAGCTGATGCTTTTCCAGAAACGCCGCCGCGTCGGCCTGTCGCGTAAACAGGTCCGTCTCGTACCGGTTGAGCGGCTCGTAGAGAAAGACCTGTCCTTGCCGCGCGGCCCGCTCTCCCAGTGTGTTGAGGGCCTCGGCCAGTCGCTGTTTCGCCTGTTCTGGGGGCACCGCGTTGCTCGAGCGGCCCTGCATGGAGCCGAGAATCGCCGGGGCTGAAAAGGTGGCTGCGGCATCGATGATGCCTTCAATGAACTGGATCGCTTGAGCGCGCACGATGTCGTTGGGGTCGACGAGCGAGAGCCCCTGGCAGACCCAACCTGCGCCCGTGCCGAGGGCAGCGAGCGACAGCCGATGGGTGTCGAGCAACTCCCTCAGTTCGGCTACCGGTAGGCTCTGGGCGTCAGCTGCGAAGATTTCCACGGCGTCAAAGCCAAGTGATGCCGCGCGGCCGCAGGCTTCGGCGAGAGTCGGCAGGGGGCTCGCCTCGCCGGGGGTGCGGCAGTGAAACACGAAGGGCCCCCGCCTCGCTTGCGGCACAAGGTTGATCGTGATCGCAGATCTCATGCATTCGCTCCGGAAGGGCTGCTGCCAAGAAACAGGGGGCGCATATGGCGCTCAAAGAGGTTTTCGGTGACCTGCCGCGCCACGATCATGCGGTTGGCCACCAGCAGGTCCGTGTAGCGGCCGCCCTGCTTGGCGGCAAGTTTGAAGGCCACGTGCAGCAGCTGCCGCACCGAGGCGTTAAATCCTGGATGTGTGGGCACGTGTCGGATCGCTGAGGCGAGTTCCGCACCGCTCCAGCTGCGAACGACCGCGGGATCCGGCAGCTTCGCGCGATCGATGTCGATCACGGTGGCGTAGGGTGCGGTGAAGGCATCGATGCCGCTGAAGGCTTCCGCGTAGATATCACGGGCCAACTCGAGTCCATCACCACCCGCTTCGGCAAGACCGATGAGCTCTTCCAGCCAGGTCGTGCCGGCGGTTTTGATGTGGAAGCCTGCGCCGGTGTCGGCGGCCGCGTGGCGGATCACGGGGTACAGCGAAAACTTGTCGCTTCCAGAGTGAACGGAGAGTTTCAGCGACGCCGGCAGTCCATACACCTTGGCTGCATGGGTGAGCACGGCGATGTCGTCGCGGAACTCCCTGGTGAACTGATCGAGATCACCGACGTAGTCGACGCCCTTGTTGAAGCGACCGGTGAACTTGGGCGCAATGGTCTCCACAGGAATCTTCTCATCGGCAAGCATGGCCAGGATCACCAGCAGCTCCGGCGGGGTTTGCGGGCTGTCGGTTTCGTCCATGCTGACTTCTGTCACGAATGGCTCATCGCGGCCTGCAGCGATGTGCCGCCAGAGCGTGCCAGCTTCGCGGCAGGCTGCGAGGTAGTGCATCGCGATCCGGCGGGTCTCCTCGGCAGACAGCGGCACAGGGGCTTCGATCCCCTCGATCGCCACGTGCTCCGTGAGTTCAGGGTGACGGCGGAGGAAGGCATCCACGTCACTGGCTTCTGCTTGCTTCCCGATGGCGTCGGCAACGTCGAGCGTGAAGAAATCGCTGCAGGCAAGATAGCGATCGACGGTTTCCAAACGGATGTGGTCGGCGTCGACGTACCAGGGATGCGACCAGCCCCGCGCAGCAACCGCCGCCGCCGCCGCCTCGCGAACGCTCGCGGGCTGACTGCCAACGAAGGTGTGCTCACGGTGAGACTTGTTCCAGACGGGCGCCGCGATCACACCTGCCGCTGCGAGCTGCTCAAAGGCTGCGAGTTGAGCCTCCGCCTCGTGGGCAAAGCGGTCTCCAACACCGAAAGAAAAACGGGGCAGCGACATACGGCTCTCTCAGGGAAAAACAGCTCAGGATTCGTGGTGAGTGCGAACCCGCAGTTTAGGCTCCGCCGACGACAAAGCGAACGAGGGGCTGTGTGGCCGTGGTCATTGTTCCGTGGCGACACGTGAATCGACCGGATTCACCAAGGCTGCCAGGAGCCCTTGTGCGGCCGACACGATCACCGAGGTTGCCCTGGAGAATGCCGGCAACCGCGGCTCCCAGCATCAGTCCGAGTTCGATGCCATCGACGAGAAGGCCGATCGAATCGACCGCCGACACTGTCCAGCGGGTACGAGGGGAAAGTGGCGGATGCATGGCTGGGCCTCGCGGCGTTTATCTTGGTGGGCCCCGGGCGGTGGGGTGTGCTTGGTGGGCGACTGCCGAATCCCGTTGTTGAGGCGAGCAGATGCGAGAAGCAGCGGTGATCGTGGCAGGTGGCCGGGGTCGGCGGCTCGGTGCGCCAGCGAACGGGAAGGCCGCATTGTCCGTTCCAGGTGGATCGCTACTCGGCCGAGTGTGTGCGGCGGTGAGTCAGGAGGTGGCCAGCATCGTGGTCGTGGCTGCTGCCGACCAGCAGGTGCCAACCCTGCCCAGCCACTCATCGGTCACGATCGATGTGATTCGCGATTCGTGCCCAGGAGCAGGGCCGCTTTCGGCGATCGCCGATGGTCTGCGGCACTTGCAGCAGGCTGCTGACCCTCCCGTGCGTTGTGTGCTCACCGCTTGTGATGTGCCTCTGCTCAAGCCGGCTGTCGTACGGAGGCTGCTCGACGCCTGTGAGAGAGAGGTGGAGTGGGTTGTGCCAACGATCGCCGGCCATCGACAGGTCTTGCTCTCAGCGATCACGATGTCGAGCCTGCCGGTGATCGAGCGGTTGCTGCAGGCTGGACGACGAGATCTTCAGGGGCTCGTTGGGGAACTAGCCTGCCGCGAGTTGGATGCCACCACCTTGCGATCCGTGGATCCAGCCCTGGCGTCGTTTCTGGATATCGACACGCCAGCAGATCTCGTGACAATCCGGAGCATGGAAGCTGAGAATCTGCCTTCGTTTTCGCCCACCATCGAAGCCCTGCTGGCCAATCCTGATGGCTCTCCACGGCTTCCCGAGCTCGGGCCTGGTCGGCCAGTCGAAGCCCATCGGCAGACGCTGCGTGCGCTCACAGTGGCTGAGATCTGCGACGAACTCACGATCCGCGACCTCGCCGCCGCGCGGTGCTGCCTGGCTGGCCTCTGGCTCTGGAACGATTTTCTTGACGAATCGCATCAGATCAGTCAGGGCATCGACACGCCCGAGGGCAGCTACTGGCATGGCATCATGCATCGTCGCGAGCCCGACCCTGACAACGCGAAGTACTGGTTTCAGCGTGTAGGGCGCCATCCGGTGTTTTTGCCTCTCGCCGCCGCGGCCCGTCGCCTTGGTGTGGGCCGCAGTTCCCTGGGAGCTGCCGAAGCGTGGCGGCCGTCTGCGTTTATCGACTGGGCCCGCCGGCTTCCGCCAGGTTCGGCTGATGAGCACGCGGCGCGCATCGTGGCCGCTTGGGAGTGGCGACTGCTCTTTGCACACTGCCTGCGGCAGGCCTGTGGCCGCGACGATCTCGAAATGCGTTGATCTCGGTGGCGAACTGCCCTACGGAGGTGGCCCCCTTCCGGCCTATACTTCGGCTCCCGGATGGAGCCGGGAGAGAGCCGTCAGGAGCATCCACCGATGGTGTGGTGGGGACGACACCAGCAGGACGCGGCCAAGCCCGAGGCCCAGCCTCGTCCGCGTTCGCGGTTTGCCCGGCTGGTCGTGCTCGCGCTCGTTGCCGCCGGACTCTGGTTCGCCCCTGAGGTGTTGGTGCGGACACGGTTGCGGGAGCGGCCGCTTGAGCGGATTTCGCAACGCCTCGATGGCACCCTGGCCAGTGCCGCGGCCAGCTGGAGTTGGTTTGGGCCGATCGAATACCGCAACCTCGTGCTCCGCGACCGGGATGGGCTGCCGGTGCTGGCGATCGAGAAGGCGACACTCGATCGTGGACTGATTCACATCGCCCGGCAGTTTGCGATGGAGTCGCAGCCAAACCTGGGGAAACTGCGGCTCGCCGGTGTTTCCCTGGTCACCTCCATCGAGACAGACAGCAGTGGCTTCGAGCGCGTCATCGCTCCTTGGCGAACGGTACAGGCTGCTGGGCCGACGCCTGAGTTGGAACTTGAACTCGTCGACGCCGAGTTGGTGCTACTCGACGCGATGCATGGTGATGCCTGGAGGATCAGCGACCTTGTGGCGGCAGCTCGCCTGACGTCGCAAGGACTCGAAAGCTGGACCGTAGCCGGTCGGGCCGTGCACGCTGGACGGGGTGCGATTAAACCCAACGCCATCGCACTGCTTGAGGAGCGGCGCACTGCAAGCGCTCCGGCTGCGGTGCGTGAACTGCAGGTGGCCACGCAAGCGACCGCCGTCATGACACACGAAGGTGGCTTCTCACTCTCCTCTCCGGCGGCGCTGCCTGATGGCGATGGTGACGGCACGAAAAACCTGGTGTTTGCCACCAATCGACTGCCGCTAGGGATCACGGAGCTCTTTGCCGTTCGCTTGGGTTGGCCGCTGGTGTTTGACGGTCAGGCCGACCTCCGTGTCGATCTTGAGATCCCAACAGGCACAGGGCTCCCAGGCGATGGAATGGCAGCGAGGCGAGCCACCACGGTCCGTGGCCGCGTGAGCGCGACGGATGTGCATGTGCTCGATCCTGTCAGGCTGCACGAGCGGTTTCACATCGATCGTGTGGAAGCCCCCTTTGACTGTGTCGTCGATGGCGACACGCTCATGATCCGACAGCTTTCGGCTGAGTCGCCCCTCTTTTCCTGTGAGGCCAGCGGGCGGGTGCCTCTGGCAGCAATCGATGGACTGCACTGGCTGGAGCAGGCAGCGGCGGATGACTTCACCTTCGCCGGTGAGGTCGATTTAGCCGAGGTGGCGCGGAGCCGACCAGGGGGTGTTGAGCTGCGGCCGGATGTGCGGGTTACCGATGGTCGACTGCGTGTGGCCGCGGTGTCGCGGGCAGAGAGCGAGCGTCGGGTCGTGGAGGTGCGGCTGTCTTCGGAAGCGCTTGAAGCGGTGCAAGGCGACCGACAGCTCCGTTGGGATGAACCGCTGTCGGCCTGGCTGCGAGGGAGTCGGGCAGCCGCCGACGCGGGGTTTCGCATCGAAGAAGCCCGTGTCACGTCTCCCGCATTTGAGGTCACGGCCTCGAGTCAGCCGCCCTTGACCGAGGTGATCTGGACGGCCGATTTGGCCAGGCTGATTGCCGAGATAGGTGAGATTCTCGATGTGCAGGGAATGACGCTGGCTGGCACGGCCCGCGGCAGCTGCCGGTTTTCGGAACCGCATGTGGATGGGTCGCGATCGGCCCTGCTCTCCGGCAGCGTGGATGGGTTTGTGCTGGAGTTGCCTGGGCAAGATCGCTGGAGCGATGAGCAACTGCGGCTTGAGGCCACGGGTGTGGGCACGCTTGTCGCCGGTGGGCTTGCCGTTGACCAAGGGCATCTCCATCTTGAGGCGGGCCTCGATAGTGCGGACGTGACCGTCACGAGTCCTTGGCTGGTCGCAGCGGCTGGTTTCTTGGTGCGGAACCCAACAGATGAAGCCAATCTGCCGACGGCCGAAGTGTCGGTTGCCGGCGATCTCGCGAAGTGGCACGCGCGGTTGGCCTCAGTCGTGTCCACGATCACCCTCGAGGGGACGAAGGTTGGCGGCCGCTGCGATCTGTCCGGCACCGTCACTGCCTTGGTGGGTGGCTGGCGGTTCACGAGGTTGGGGGGCGAACTCAGCGATGTTGTGGTGTCGCTGCCCGACGGTCGCTCGCTTGAGGAGCCCCGGGTAGTGGGGAGCGGTGCGGGCACCCTGTTGAACGGCGGCCGCGGCTTTGAGATCTCATCGGCTGAAGTGCTGACGGCCAGTTTGTCGCTGCGGAGTGGTGGCTTCACCTATCTGCCGGAAGCAGGTGCGGTGCTGGGCGGGCAACGACTGCCCCTGATCCGTGGCGTGGGGCAATGGCAGGCTGACATTGGCCGCATGGAGCGGTGGCTTGTGGCTCCGCTCGCTGCTGCCAGTTGGCCTGCGTCAGGCCGGGCATGGGGCACGTTTGAGGTGACCGAAGCCAAGAACGGCGTGAGCCTGAGACTCTCGGCAACGGGCAATGATCTAGCGCTCGCCCGCGTGCCCGCGTCATCGGTGCTGGGGATCGGTGCGGTCGTTCCTCCGACTGAAGTGTGGCGTGAGCCGAGGGCCACCTTTCAACTTGATCTGACACGCGACACCACAACGCCGTCCGGGGATGTGACGATCAATGCGGTGGCACTTGATTCATCGACAGCGTCGTTCACCGCCAAGGGCAGCTTGCGAGACCTCGCCGAGCGTGGGTTTCTGGAGCTCAGCGGCACGGCGAGCTACGACTGGGACGCGCTGTCGCGGCTGGCCACGCCATGGACCGGAGGGCGGGTTCGGCTGGCAGGCAGCGGCGGTCGACCGTTTGCGATTCGCGGTCCGTTGGGGGGCATCACGGCTCCTGTGGTCGAAGTCCCGCAGGTCGTGACGGGAGGTGTGCCCGCTGGTCTGCCGGCAGACACGCGGCCACCTGCGGGGGCGGTTGCCCGCGAGGAAGACTGGCTTGCTGCCGCCCGCGGGCTCGCGAACGATCGGCCGCGAACTCCCGCGGTGCCGCAGAACGTGACGTTGGCCTCGTCCACGCCTCGGCAGGAATCGGTGGCGTGGCTGCGGTCGGTCTCGTTGGAGACCACGCTCGGCTGGCAGGCCGCGGATCTGTTCGGGCTGGCGGTGCAGGCGGGTGATATGCCGATGCGTTTGATTGACGGGCAGTTGGCCTTCGGCCCCTTTGATCTCGGGGCCTCTGGTGGTCGACTCCGCGGTGCACCGTGGGTGCGGTTCACGCCCGGGCCGATCGAAGTGATTGTGCCCCCAGGCCGGATCGTCGACCGGCTCGACATCTCGCAAGGCGTGGCCAACCGCTGGATGACCTGGGTGGCCCCGCTGTTGGGGCAGGCCGCGCAGATCTCAGGTCGCATCAGTGTCGATACCACGGGCGCGCGAGTGCCGCTTGCCGATCCGTTTGCTGGTGCGGCGGCAGGCCAGGTGCTCTTCGAAGGGGTTGAGGTCACGCCCGGCCCACCAGCCCAGCCGCTCGTCACGCTGATCGGTCGCCTGCAAGGACTCCTCGATCCACGCTTTGGTATCGGCGACAAGGTGGTACTCATGCGAGTGCGGCCGGAGCCGGCGCGGATCTGGCTTCACGAGCGGAGGATTTGGCATGACGGGCTCGTGATCGACACGGGCCAGCTCACCGTTCGTACTTCCGGGAGCGTGGCTGCGGATGGCACGCTGGCAATGGACGTGGAAATGGCCTTCCGTGGCGACATCGCTGGGCAGACGCCGATCGTGGCTGCGCTGCTGCGAACGCCGTTGTTGATCCCGCTGAAGGGAACCATCGATAGGCCACAGTTCGACGCTTCGGCAATCGACAAGATCTTTGCGAAGATCGCCGCGAACACAGCCAACGCCGTGATCGGGGATGGGATCAACCGTGGGCTCGAGGCGCTCTTCGGCAATCCGCAGCCCCCGCCACCGCCCCGTTGAGCTCCCGGCGCAGGCGGCGGTCGAGAGCCTGGATCAGACGTTCCAGGCGACGGCGATAGGAATGGTGTTCGACCTCGAGGCGGTGCCTCGGCGAGTCGACATACCGGATCGGGGTGAGCGACGGGGATCGCTGACTCTGCCGACGGAGCCAGGCAGCGGTTCGCGGGGCGTGGCGGCCAGCTAAAGCCATCCGGGCCACAACTCGGCCCTGAAGGTCGGTCAGCCCCCACTGTCCGCTGTCAGGCTGGATCAGGCCGACGCAAGCCAGGTCGAGTCGGTGCCTCGGGAGCATGTGCAAGAACAGATCAGGAGGAGCCTCGTCGTGATCCTGAGGCTGCTTGGTCGTCGGCCTGCCATCGAGGTCGCTGGGAGCAATAAAAGGCATGGCGATGCGGTATCCAGTGGCTGCGATCACGAGATCGACCTGTTCGCAGCGACCATTGGCAAAGATTACGTCTCGCCCTGCAAACCGTTCGACGCCGCCGACTGGTGTGATCTGCCCAGCATCAATGCATCCGTAGAGACGCTCGTTGATCACTGGGTGTGTTTCCCAGAGACGATGGTCTGGGGTGGGCAATCCGTGACGCTCGGGGAGTCCGATCGAACGGTCGATCAGCCTCAGGGAGATTAGCCGTCGTAGCCAGGTTGGCACCCGCATGTTGAGGAGCCGTTCACTGCGAAGATCTGCAGGTCGGCCGAGAATGGTGCGGGGCACCACGTGGTAGCTGCGGCGGGTGGCATGAAAGGTGGCCTGGGCGTGTTGGCAGACATCGACAGCGATGTCGCATCCAGAGTTGCCACCGCCGATCACCACGACGCGGAGGTTCTTCACGCAGAGGGGCGACTGAGGCGACTTATAGTCGGCCGAGTGCATGAGCGTGCCGGAAAAAACGCCGGGAATCGTCGGCATGCGTGGCACATGGTTGTGGCCGTTGGCGATCACCACGCCGGCATAGCGCCGCGGCCGCTGATGACGGAGGTGCACCAGCCAGCCTTTGCCACACCGGCCAACGGGTTCAACTCGTTCCACGTCGCAGTGACTGTGGATGAAGGGGCGGAGCCCAAAGTGGTTGGCGTAGGAGCGGAGGTAGTCGAGGCAGGCGGTGTGGTGGGGATGCCAGGGCAGTTCCCTCGGCATCGGGTAGTCGACATACTCCGTGAGAGGCTTGGAACTGATCAGTCGAGTCGAGGCGAAGATCCGGCTTGCCGGTGAACCGAAGTACCAGTTGCCTCCCAGGTCG
>JBMTLP010000022.1:0-16413 GCA_049433245.1 Pirellulales bacterium | reverse complement strand
CACCGCTCCGGCGGCAACGAGGAGAGCAGCCCGTGACAGGTCGGCGATCCATGCGAGAATCGTTTCTGGCGGAGGTGAGGTGAAAACCCCGCGTCGCCGACTTCGCAGTCCTGCCTCTCGGCTGGAAATCGCCACTGGCCGAGTGGCGTGGTGATTCACAGCAGGCAGGCGAAGCCGCGGGCCATTGGGGCCGATCGGCGGGAAAGCCTAATAACGATCGAATTCTACCTCCGCACTTCAGCCACGGCCAACAGAGCCCCGACCCCGCTGCCATGCAACTCCCCACGAAATGCGACCTGCTGATTGTCGGCGCGGGGGCGGCAGGGCTGTTTGCTTCGATTCACGCCGGACGCAGCAACCTCGAATCCCGGGCCGGGCTCTCCGTCGTGGCCGTCGATACTGCCCGCAAACTTGGTGCGAAGATTCTCGTGGCAGGTGGAGGGCGGTGTAATGTCACGCACCATCAGGTCGAAGCCACCGACTACGCCGGCAGCACGCCCGCCGCGATTCGCAAGGTGCTCAAGCGGTTCGGGGTTGGGCCTGTGGTGGAATTTTTTGCCAAGGCGGGTGTCGAACTCAAACGGGAAGAGACCGGCAAACTGTTTCCGGTTTCAGACTCTGCCCGTACGGTGCTGACGGCACTCTTGCAGGAAGTGGCTGCGGCAGGCGTGGATATCGTGCATCCGGCGCGGGTGGTGGCCGTGACCCCGCTGCAGGCAACGGAGGCTCGCGGTTTTCAGGTCGAGACCGACGCCGGTACGATCGCCGCGCGGCGACTGATCTTGGCCACGGGCGGTCGCTCGCTGCCGAAGAGCGGTTCGGATGGATCGGGCTTTGCCATCGCTGCATCGCTCGGCCACCAGCTCACCGACCCGATTCTCCCGGCCCTCGTGCCGCTGGTGCTCCAGGATGGCCATTTCATTCGCAGTCTCTCCGGACTGACTTTACCCACGCGGCTGACCCTGACCTCACCATCCGGTAAGCAAATCTGCACGACCGAGGGCAGCACGCTCTGCACCCATCAAGGCCTCTCGGGACCGGCTGTGCTCGATGTGAGTCGGCATTACCTGATGGCTCGGCATACGGATCAAGATGTGCGGCTCTTGATCAACTGGCTACCGGACCTGCCTTCTGAGCACCTCGATCAGGCGTTCCGCGACGCAAGGGGGCGTGGCAGCCTGGCGGTGCTTCGCACCTTCCTGCCGGATCGGCTGGCCCGGGTTCTCTGTGAGGAAGCAGGAGTGGCCTCAGCGGGAGATCTTACCAAAGAAGATCGTCGCCGACTGGTCAGACTTGTCAGCGAGATGCCACTGCCGGTGGTGGGTGACCGTGGCTATTCAGTTGCGGAAGCGACGGCTGGGGGCGTGTCGCTGCGAGAGGTCCGCTTGGAATCGATGGAGAGTCGCGTTTCCCCTGGGCTGCACCTTGCAGGAGAGGTGCTGGACGTGGATGGCCGCATCGGCGGCTTCAACTTCCAATGGGCATGGGCGAGCGGATTCGTTGCTGGGACTTCGGCGGTGAAAGCACTGGCGGCGGAACAACCGGCAGCAGGCGAGCCGCAGCCTCCGTGACCTGCTCAACCGTGATGTCGCTCATCGTCGCTTCGCCGATCGGCCACCGCAGCTGCAGGCCCGCGCGGGCGGCCCGCCATTCCCGAAGGCGATGCCCCCAGTTTTTCCGGAGGTGGGTGCTGCGAACGACCTCATGGGGTGTTCCCCACGGGTGCCACTGATTTGGGTCGCTTGGCCCAAAAAGGACGACCACTGGTGTGCCGTAGGAGGCTGCAAGATGGGCAAGGCCCGTGTCGACGCCGACGTAGAGGCTCATCTTCGCCAGAAAGGCGCCGGTCTCATTGAGTCGCAGGTCTTTGGAGAAATCGTGAACGTGTTCTCGATGTGCGGGCTGCATCATGCCGCGGATCGCCTCATGAGCGGCGACGTCACGCGGTGCACCGCAGAAGCAGATTTCGCAGTGGCGTTCCGCCACGAGCCAGTCGGCAGCGGCGGCCATGCGGTCGAGCGGCCATTCGCGGATCGCGTTGGACGCCCGAGGAGCCAAAAAAACCCTTGGACGTCCGGGCGGGAGAGCAGCCAGCACCTCGGCAGCGCGGTCAGTTGCCTCTGCAGACGCCCAGTTCTCATTGTGGGCGTCGTCGACAGCGATCCCGTCCCCTCGCAGCAGGTCGAGAAAGTGCTCGGCTTCATGTCGACTGCCGTCGATTGGCACCGATCGCGACAGCAGCAGGCGACGGCCCTGAAAACTTCCACCCACTCGGTGAGGAATGCCGGCGAGCCACACGAGCAGACCGCTGGAGAAGGATCGCTTCAGCAGGTAGGTCCGGGTGTAGCCACGAGCCTTCAGGCGGGCGGCGTTCTCAAGGATGTTGCTGAGCGACGTCGGTATTAAGCCGCGGGTGTTGGTCACGCGCTGCCAGGTGATCAGCTCGTCCTTATAAGGGCACTCTGCCAACACCGAGCCGCTGCCCGGCTCGACGAGCACATCGATCGTGGCGTCGGGAAAGTGACGTCGGAGATTCCTCAGGAACGGAATCGCCAGCAGCGTGTCACCGATGTAGCGGTTGCGGACAACGAGAATCCGTTCACGGCTTGCGTCGGGCGACGGATGCGGTGGATGGCTCATGCCGATCTCCTAGCGGGCGAAGCCCACGAAGAAGCTAAACAGCTGCTGGCTGTCGTAGGGGGCATACGCCACTGGGACGGCGAAGTCGAGCGCGATCGGTGCTGGGCCCATCGCGGGAATCGTGATTCGTAAACCAAAGCCGGGCGCCACACGCATGTTTTGAATCGAGACGTTGCTCTCCACCGTACCGAAGTCGGTAAACACAACGCCGCGAAGGGAGTCATCTGCGGTGATCGGAAAGAGGTACTCGATCGTGTTGAGCCACTCAAACGGACCACCGACGATCGCTCCGTTCTGGCGAGGGCTAGCCCCACGAAAAACGAAGCCGCGGAGGGTGTTGTAACCGCCCGCGAAGAAGTTGTCGTAGGCCGGGGTGTCGGGGCCACTCATGCCCAGCACCGAACCGATCGACAGCACGTGCCTTCCCGAACCGTCAGGGCGTTCGTTGAGCAGGAAGTACTGCCGAGCTTCCAGAATGCCGCGGGGATACACGAAGGTGCCGATCACCTGCTCAAACTCAAACGTCAGCAGGTGTCCCTGGGTGGGAAGGAATGGGCTATCGCGTGTGTCGTGGATGATGCCGCCGGAAAAACCGTAGACGCTGTTGGTGCCGAGCATGTCGTTGATGGCCGGCGCCGACACGCGAGGTTCGAAGACGTCGACGCTCTCACCGCGGAATCCGGCGTTCACCGACAGGTCGGGCGCGAACGCGAACTGGTAGCCGAGACCGACACGGCCACCGACGCGGCCTTCAGCCCAGTCATAGAAGTAGCGGGTGTAGTACGAGGCACTCGTGGAAAGCCCGATTCGGGTGTCGAACAGGTAGGGCTCTTGGAACGTGGCGGTGTAGCGTTGCAGCTGGGTGCCCGGAGCGGCCTCCAAACGGAATCGCTGACCAGCTCCTCGGAAGGCCGTGCCGTTGCGGATGTCGTCCCAACTGGTTGGCAGGCGGAAGAGATCGAAGTTCTGTTCATCGATCACGATGTTGCCGACGAGGCCGGCATTGGAGTTGACCCCCGCACCGATCATCAGTCGTCCGGTCTGCGTTTCTTCCGCATCGATATCCACGACGACGTAGGGCTCATTGCCGGGGAAGACCGGGGGTGGTTGATCCGGGAAGCCCGCGCCTGGGAAAGGCTGCACGCCCGGTACCACACCTGGCGGAAAGCCGGGTTGAGCAAAGGCGGGTTGAGCACCGGGAGCCATCGGAGGCAGGGCACCGCCGTAGCCAACCGCTGGTGGAATGCCGCCGGGCGGTTCAACCTGGCCAGGGGCTGGCAACTGGGCGTAGCGAGGAGGAGGTGGTGACGTCGATTGGCCATAGTTCAAGGCTTCAGGGCCGGTCGGAGCAAGTGGCGAACCTCCCCACGGCTGGCTTCCGTCGGGGCTTTGCCCACGCCATTGGGTGCCCGTGGCACTCGCCGGCGGCTGCAGACTGGTCGTGCCCGAGGCAGCGTTTTCCTGCTGCGGTTGAAGTTGGGCTTCACCGTAGACCTCAGGCAAGGCGATCGTTCCCTCAAGCGTGAGGTCGATCACGATGTCCTGCGGCTCGTCGTCAGGGCTTTGGCCACGGAAGCCGGGGTCGCCTGCGAGTTGGGTGTCGCCGGCATCGGGCTTGGAGAACACGATCCGCGGTCCCTCCCCCTTGGCAGGGTCGTTGAGGAACAGACTGCTCGACTTAAGACGGCGTTCGTCGGCCCGCAACTTGCGGATGTCGAGAATGTCGCCGGGGCGGAGCGAGAGTCGGTTGAGGATCGTGCTGTGTCGGGTGTGAGGATGCTCGCCTCGGATGTGCACGTTGATCTGACCGACGCGATACCGCTGCCCTTCGGCGACGTTGTACACGAGGTCAATCTCACCAGGCTCTTCGAGGAATCGCGGATCGGCCCGGATGTCGGCGAAGACAAACCCGCGACCACCGTAGATGTCACGGATGAGGCCGAGGTCGGCATCCATCTTTGACTGATTGAAGAACTCACCGCTGGCAAGTTTGAGGTCGCGTTCGAGGAACTCCCCTTTGAAACGGGTGTTGCCCACGAACGACACGTTACGAACTTTGTAGCGGGGCCCTTCGTTGATCACGAACGTGAGGAACGTCCAGTCGCGCAGAGGGCCGTGGACCACTTCGATTTCTCGGCCCACGCGGGCCTGGAAGAAGCCGAGGCTGCGGTAGTAGGCCGTCAGCATGTCGACGTCGGCGTCGACCTTCTCGCGATCGATGTCGCCACCGAGCAGCCAGAAGACGCCCGGCTTGCTCTGAATCTGGGTCAGGAGACGAGCGTCGGACGCGATGGAGTTGCCAACGAAAGTGGTCCAGAGTGACTTCCTCGACCGGCCTTCGTCGATGAGAAAAACTGCGCCCCGATCGTCTGGCTTGTTGCCTTCGACGGTGGTTACCTTCGCCGCGTCGTAGCCCTTCTCGTGGTAATACGATTCGATCCGCCTCCGCGCCTCTTCGACGACGTAGGGGTCCATGGAGTCGCCCACGTCGATCTCGGATTTCTTGCCCAACGTGCGGGTGGTGACGCGCTCGTTGCCAACAAACCGCACATAGCCGAGCATCGGCCGCTCGACGACCTGGAAGATCACCACGATGCCCTCGGCAACGCGGACATACTTTGGATGCACGTCGACAAATTTTCGCGACCGGTGCAGGCTGCGGACGTCTTCTTCGATCAAGGAGGCATCGAAAATCTGCCCGGCACGTGTGGTCAGTGAGGGAAGCTTGGAGACTTCCGTGACCTTATTGCCTTCAATCCGCACTTCCACGATGCGGTTGTTCTGCTCCACGGATGTTTCGGTGTCGATAGCCGCTAGCGGCTCGACACCGGTACCGGTGAGGCTGCCGCCGCCGCTCGGATTCTCTCCAACCGGCGGTGCGGCGGAGGGCTGCGAGGGGAACTGTGCTCGAGCGGTGGCAGCCGTGATCGCAACAGTGGCGAACATGACCAGCACCAGACAAGGCAGAGCGGTGGCTTGGCTCGGCACGAACCGCGGCATGATCTGGTGAAGTGGGCGCATGTGTGGCGTCGGCAAGGGGAGCGTCTTTCTTCGGGCCCATTGGGGGCGGAGAGAAATACTGAACCGATTGCTCACGCCACAACCCGAAATCCTGACTGGAAACGGAAGCATGGGGAGATGAGGCGGAGATGAGCACGCCGTGGGTTTCCTGGGTTTCCCAGAGTGCCGAAATCCTTGACCACGCAGGAATTTGTGGGGTACGTTCCATGCGAGCGGTGGCGGTTTGCCACCACGCTTGCGCCCGCACGACACGGCCGCAGTCGGGCCCTCGCAGCCGGGGATGATTCATGCCTCCGAAGATCATCGATCTCAGCAAGACCGACGATCTTCGGGATGTCGTGCATTTGGCGGTGCAGGCGCTCGCTGAGTCCCAGGCTGTGATCTTCCCCACGGAAACCGACTACGTCGTGGCTGTGGCTGCTCGGAAGGATGGCGTTGAGCGGCTCGCCAAGCTTGGCGTTACCCGCGCACATGAGCCGCTGTTGTCGTTGGCAGTCAAGAGTGCCGATGAGGCGCTTGACTGGGCACCTCGGCTGACGGGCGTGGCACAGCGGATTGCTCGGCGGTGCTGGCCCGGCCCCGTGAGCATGCTGGTGGCCGACGATCACCCCGAGAGTTTGGTGCATCGTTTGCCTGCGGCGAGTAAGCAGGCGGTGGTGGGCGCGGGGCGACTGCGGCTGCGGGTGCCTGGGCATCCTCTGCTCGGTGACTGTTTGCGGATGCTCGATGGTCCGGTGGCGCTGCTGGAGGCCGACCCAGCTAGCGGGGTCCTGCCCGCTACCGCGGAGGACTGTGTAGCTCGTTACGGTGAATCCGTTGCCTTGGTGCTCGATGCGGGGCACACCCGCTACGGGCAGGCGGTCACCACGATTGCTGCCGACGCTTCCGGGTTTGAGATCGTGCGGCCTGGGGTGGTCGCCGAGGAGACGATTCGCCGGCTGGCGAGCCTGATGGTGCTCTTTGTGTGCACCGGAAACACCTGCCGCAGCCCGATGGCTGAAGCCCTCTTTCGCGACATGCTGGCCAAGCAGTTTGGCTGCCGACCAGACGAGGTGGAGTCGCAGGGAGTGGTGGTGGCGAGCGCGGGCATCGCGGCCTGGGCGGGAGGCCGGGCGAGTGCCAACGCAGTGGAGGCCATGGAGGAGCGGGGGATCGATCTCACCGCCCATGCCAGCCAGCCGCTGAGCGAAGAGTTGGTGCGGCAGGCCGATGTGATCTGGACGATGACCAACTCTCACCGGGCGGCGATCACCTCACAGTTTCCCGAGGCCGCTGCGCGGGCCGCCGTACTTTCACCCGATCGGCGCGATGTCGTCGACCCAATTGGTGGTCCTGTAGCGGTTTACCGCGAATGTGCCCGGCAAATCCACGATCATCTCGCCTCTCGGCTTCAGACACTCGATCTCGGCCCGCGACGGGGGTAGATTCGTTCGCTGAAACTCGCGCCGGACGGTCGCGGGAGGGGTCAGTCGCACGGGAAAGGGTTCGTATGCGGATCGCTATTGGAAGTGACCATCGCGGGGTTGATGCCCGTCTTCGCCTGATCGGGCTGCTCGAGCGGCTCGGCAATGAGGTGATCGATTGTGGTTCCGTCGGCACGAATCCGGTCGATTACCCGGATGTGGCTGCGAGTGTGGCCAATCGCGTGAGCGAAGGCACGGTTGATCGAGGGATCCTGCTGTGCTGCACGGGCGTCGGTATGGCGATCGCCGCCAACAAAGTGGCGGGTGTGCGGGCAGCGACCTGTCACGACGAAGTGACGGCGGAGATGAGCCGCCGCCACAACGACCTGAATGTGCTCTGCCTTTCAGCGGAAATGATCGGTCCTGAGGTCCAGGACAAAATGATTCAGACCTGGCTGGCGACCGGATTCGAGGGGGGGCGGCACTCCCGCCGCGTGGAGAAAATCACGGCCCTCGAGCGGGTGTGCGGCGAGAGGGCACGAGAAAAAGCAGGCGAATAAGGTAATTCCGGAGCCTTGGGGCGTCGGCATAAAGTCGTCGCATCGTACCGATCGTGCCGTCGCCGAGCCTCGGTCAAGGCCATAAATCGTTGGCGGATTGATTGAACCCGTAAACGCCGTTGTTATCGTCGGAGTGAGGCGGCATGAGCCGTCGCGATCTTCCGAGGAAAGCAGCCTGATGCCGATAGCACGCCACCCAAGTCCCGAGGACGTGGACTGCCTGCTCCGCAACGCCGAACTGCGGGATCAGATCGAGCCCTATCTCGACGAATCGATCCATGAGATCGACTTCGCTTCGATGCCCACGGCCGTTGAAAATCGCTTTCTGGAGTCGATGTTGGCCTGGGAGCAGGCCCCGATGTCACCCATCGGCCGCTGGTTCTCCCCACCGCTCACGCTCTCCCCGGCGAGCCTCCTGACCGACCATGCCCTGCGGGAAAGGCTGTGGGAGACGATTGAACTGCTGTTTTCGAAGCGGGTGGTGCTCGACTACGCCGATCACCTCAGTGATCGCGAACTCTACTGCCTGATTCGTCGCGACATTCTCCCCGCGGCCATCAAACAGGTCGACCTGCCAGACAACTATTTCCACTGGGACTGCAGTGCCTGCGACGTGGAAGATGCCACAGTTTGGCTGACCTACTACGCCTCCGAGATCGACCGTGAGCAGTGGGCCCTAGAGACGGGTGGAGATCTCCCGCCGAGGGCGGTGCCCCCGTACCCGCGTGCCCTGCCCGCGGCACCGGTCTGAGCGATCGTGCTGGGCGTCAGCGTGGCGCGATGAAGGCTTCGCCGCGCGACGAAGAACCGACCGTGCTGAGAGCCTTAGCCAACGTGTCATCCGCTGCGGTTTCAGTGGTTTTTTTCCGTTCGAGGCTGGCACGCAATCTGCATATGCCGGAGCCGGCGGCTCCTGTGTATGGTGGAGCAAGCTGCTCCCTGTCCTCAGAGGTTCGTGACATGCGCCTGGTCCCTTTGTGCTGTGGTGTCGTTCTGGCGGCGAGTGCGCTCTGCGGGGGGCTCGTCGATCGAGCAGCCCACGCAGACGAGGTGGAGCTCGAGCGGGTGATTGCCGCTGGCTCGCGGTACCTCACGGAGGTCGGCCAGGCTGCGGATGGAAGTTTTTCTGCGGAAGCAGGCCCAGCGGTCACGGCGCTCGCGGTGACCGGCTTGCTGCGCACAGGCACGTCCCCCCATGCCGACTCGATTCGGCGAGGTCTCGACTATCTGCTCTCATTCGCCAAACCGAGTGGGGGCATTCATCCAGACGAGTCGCCCTACGCCAACTACGAGACGTCGATTGCCATGATGGCGCTCGTGGCATGCAACGACGATGGGCGTTACGACGTGACCATCAAGAAGGCCGAAGCTTTTCTCAAGGGGTTGCAATGGGATGGGGGCGAGTCGATCGAACCGGAAGACCCGGCCTACGGCGGCGCTGGTTACGGCAGCAAGCAGCGTCCCGATCTCTCCAATACGGCGTTCTTGATCGAGGCCCTGCGAGCGGCGGGGGTGTCGGAGAACGATCCTGCCATTCAGCGGGCGCTCGTGTTTGTGTCGCGAACCCAGAACCTTGAGGGGCCGGCCAACACGCTCCCCTTCCCCGCCAAGAACCCAGACGGAGGCTTCTACTACACCCCTGCCAACGGCGGTGAGAGTCAGGCTGGCGAGACGCCCAACGGTGGCCTGCGAAGTTATGCGTCGATGACCTACGCGGGGCTCAAGAGCATGATCTTTGCGGGCCTCGATCGGGACGATGCTCGCGTGCAGGCGGCGTTGGAATGGCTTCGCCAGCACTACACGTTCGAAGAGAACCCAGGCATGGGAACCTCGGGGCTCTTCTACTTCTACCAAGTTGCCGCCAAGGCGCTCGCGACCCTCGGCGAAGACGTGTTTGTCGACGCCAAAGGGGTGGAACATCGCTGGCGCGACGAACTCGTTGCGGAGTTGGCCCGCCGTCAACTGCCAGATGGGTCGTGGGTGAACGAGAACAACCGCTGGCTCGAAGGCGATGCGAATCTGGTCACCGCCTACGCGCTGCTGGCCCTCGGTTCTTGTCGCGAGTGACGCCCGGTCACCACTGGTGGTGGACGAGCGGTCGGATCATTTCGTCGTAGACGGACTGTACGGCAGCCATCGTATCTTGCGACAGCGGCGTTACGTCTGAGGCGTGAGCATTGGCCACCACCTGCTCGGCTTTGCGGGCCCCAGGGATCACCGTCGACATGCCTTCGTGCATCAGAATCCACGCCAGCGCGAACTGAGCCAGGGTGACCCCTGGGGGAACGAGCGCCCGCAGCCGTTCCACGGCTGCCAGCCCCGTTTCGTAGTCGACACCCGAGAAGGTCTCACCCTTGTCGAAGACTTCACCCTGGCGATTGAAGCTGCGGTGGTCGTCGGCGGGGAAAGCCGTCTCGGCGGTGAAGCGACCGCTGAGCAAGCCACTGGCCAACGGCACGCGGGCGATCACGGCCACATTGCGACGGGCTGCCTCGGCGAGGAAGTGGTCGGCTGGCTTGAGGCGAAAGCAGTTGAAAATGATCTGCACGCTCGCCACGCCCGGGTGTTCGATGGCCGCGAGGGCCTCGTCGACCTTCTCCACGCTCACACCGTAGTGGGCGATCTTGCCGGCGGACACGAGGTCGTCCAAGGCGGCAAACACCTCCGGTCGCGTGTAGACCTCGGTGGGCGGGCAGTGGAGTTGTACCAGTTCCAGCCGGTCGACGGCTAAGTTCGTCAGACTCCGGTCTACAAACGCGGTGAGATTGGCGGCGTTGTAGCCATCGGCCGTATGGGGCGAGAGCCGGCGGCCAGCCTTGGTGATCACATGGAACGGTTCGCTCCGCTCCCGTCGCAGTCGGGCGATCAGCCGCTCGGAGAGCCCGTCACCATACACGTCGGCGGTGTCGAAGAGCGTGATCCCATTGTCGACCGCCGCATGCAACGCGGCCATCGCCTCCTCTTCGTCTGCACCGCCCCACTGGCCACCCCCGATGCCCCAGGCTCCAAAGCCGATCTCCGAAACCTGCCAGCCGGTTTTGCCAAACGCGCGGTGCTTCATCGGAGAGTCTTTCATGTGTGAGGGGGTGCGGATCTGTGTGTTTCTCGGAGCACGAGTCTACAGTCAGATGTGGCCCGCGCCGCTGAGGGAGTCCACTGTGGACGAGACGCAAACCAACATGCACAGAAGCGACACGCAGGAGGTGGCATCGGCGGCGTGGTGGCGCGATGGTCGAGCGAGGCCTCTCGTGGCTGCCGGGCTGTTGCTGGCGCTTAGCGGAATCGCTCACCTGGTCGTGTGGGCGATCGACGGTGGGGCCTGGGAGGGCCCTGTCACCTGGCGGAAGCCGATCCTGTTTGGCATCTCGGGCGGACTGACGGCGATCTCGGCGGGCTGGGCCCTTACTCGGTTTCCTCCGCGGCGATGGGATTCGCTGCTGGCTTGGACCACGGCCATGGCCTTGACACTGGAGGTTGGGCTGATCGATCTGCAGCGGTGGCGAGGCGTCGCCAGCCACTTCAACCGCAGCACCCCGCTCGACTCGTTTCTGTACGACGCGATGGGCGTCCTCATTCTCTGGGTCACGTTTGTGGTCGGTGACCTCGCTGTCCGTTCCTTTCGCCAGCCGATGAAGCTCCCGGCGGACATGCGGCTGGCGATGCAGGCGGGCCTCGTCACTCTTGTCTGGTCCTGCGTGCTCGGCATCTGGGCGAGCGTGCACGGGGAGCGGCAGGTGCTGCTCGGACTGCCGCCTGAACGCTTTGGTGTTGCGGGTGTGCCAAAGTTTGCCCATGGAGCTGTGATCCATGCCCTGCAGTGGCTGCCGCTGTTGGCCTGGGCCGCGAAGCGGGTTGGCTTTGAGGAGCGACAGCGGTTGTGGCTCGTCAGGGTGGCCACGCTTGGCACCGTTTTCCTGGCCGTTTATGCAGTCTTGCAGACGCTAGCCGGCCGTTCGCGGGTCGACGGCTCGTGGCCGCTGGCGGGGCTCTTGGTAGCCGCCGTCACGCTGCTGCTGCTGCCCCTTCTGTTCACGCTTGTTGGCCTGGTGGTGCGTCGGCCACGGCCAGCGTCTGCCTGAGGCTCAGGCGGGCGAGCACGTGCAGGAGAAACCCAACGGGCCCAGCCAGAAACGTGAGGGTGAGCGCCAGCGATCGCAGTGGCCAGGGAATCCCCAACCGAACCGCGTCGCGGGCGATCCAGGCTCCAACCACCATGTCGAAGACGAGGTAGTGCGTCCAGGCTGCCGCAAACACCCAGTCGTCACTGAAGAGTTGCTGGAGCCCATCGATGGTGGAAAGGTCGGTGGGGGTCGGTCCACCCGAGACGATCTGCCAGCCGATCAGTCCGGCGTAGCCGCAGGCCAGTATCGCCGGCACGACCGTGGCGCAGACGACGCTGGAGATCAGCCTCCGGGAGGGGAACACGACCAGTGCGATCCAGGCCAGCAACGCGATGGTGTTCGTGACCTGAAAAAAAGTTTGCGGCATTCCAAGAACCTCGAGGATCAGCCGGATATGACTGCGAAATCCCAACGTCATCGGTACACTCATTACTGGCCGCTACGCAAGTTTTCGATCAAAAAACGTTGAGCGAGGAGATTCGGGTGATGGCAGGTGCAGTCTTGAGTTGCTGGGGACGGGCTCTGTGGCTGGTGTTGGCGTGTGTAGTCATCGCTCCCGCGGGACTGACGCACGCCGCCGAGTTGGAGTCGTGGGTCGACGCGACTGGCAAGTTCACGATCGAAGCCAACTTTGTCGGGCTGGAAGATGGGGTGGTCACGCTCAAGCGAGCAGACGGCAGCGAGGTCGAAGTGCCACTCGACAAGCTCAGCAAGGCCAGCCAAGACCGGGTGGAGGCGATCCTCAAAGACGCCGACAACCCCTTCAAACCCGCCGACAAGGGTGAGATGAATCCGTTCTCAGCGAAGCCGAGCCAAGGCACCTCTGGCCGATCGAATCGACGGCGCGACGATGATGCCATGGAGGATGAAGACGTTGATTCCTCCTCGCCTCCACGTCAGGTGAAGGTGGACTGGTCGCAGGCAGACCTCATCGGCGGGGTTGGTGGGGGCAACTGGGAGGTCACGCTTGGTGAGCCGATCGAGAGTGGTGCCGAACCTCGGGCAACCGCGTTTCCTGGGAAGTCCAACTTCTTTGAAAAGATGCTGGAGATCACGATCTCTGGTGATCAAAAGCACGCTCTCGTGGTCACGTCGCTCGACGAACCGAAGCCTGAGGGGGCTTTGAAGCTTGTGGTCTGCGACCTCGAGCGAGGGAAGGCGTCGGTGGCGGCGAGCACCGGTCGTATGGCCCCCCTCGCCCTGCACAACGATGCCGAGCATGTGATCATGCGACGGGCCGAGTTTGGCTTTGGCAATGCTGACAGGCTTGAGATCTGGCAAGTTAAAGGACGTTCGGTTCGGAAACTCGTCTCCTTTATTCCCCACGAGGATGCCAACGGCGGTAGCCGCGATGTGCACTGGGCGAAGTTCCTTGGGGACGATCGATTTGCGACATCAGGCAATGGCACGATTGGTATCTGGTCGTTCCCTGAGGTGGAGCCCATCGCCCGCATACCTGCAGGCGGTCGGCCGGCGCTGAGCCCCGATGGCAAACTGATCGCTTGGTGCGATGGCCAAAACGTAGGCCTCTTCGATGTGGAAGCGATGGAAGTTGTGGCGCAGCAGGCCACGCCTGATCGGCTACACGATCCTAAGTTGGCATTTAGCCCGAGTGGCAAGCGGCTGGCCTGCATTGCCCAGGATCGGCTGATTGTTTGGAACACCGAGAACGGGGATGTCATTCAAGACATGAAGGTGCCCAGCGTGCACATCTTCACCGGGATCGACTTTCCTGATGAAGCCTACGTGCTCGGTGGCAACCAGTACCTGATAGGGGTCGAAAATCAGGTGTTGCTGTGGACCTACTCCGGTCAGCAGCAGGTCGCCACCGCCGGCCCTTGGACCTTCTTTGGCACCTTCGAGGACCGCACTGGTGCTCTCCTGCCGATGAAGATCCCGCATGTGGGGGCGATCAACATGCTGCAGAAGGCGTCCAGCGACCCGAATCTGTTTGTACTCAAAGAGGGAACGCGGGTACGGCTCGATGTGAGCGGTCTGCCAAACCTCGAAGAACAGAATCGGGCGATTCAAGGGCTGGTGAAGCGTGTTGCGGCGAGTGGCAGCGTGGCTGAGCCTGACGGCAAGATCGTGCTTGTGGCGGCCGTTGAAGGGCCGACCCAAGAGACGCTCTCGCTTCGCAACTCGGGTGACTACACGGTGCAGAAGTATGTGACGAGCCTGAAGTACGTCTACGAGGGGCAGGTGCTCTGGCAGACGTCGACGTCGAACGTGCCGGGTGGGCCGGTGATTTTCTTCAATCTCGAAGATGGCGAAAACATCGGCGATTGGCTGAAGAAGCGAGAGAAGCCCGACTTTGAGTTGTTTCAGCGGGCGGAGTTGCCCCGGTTTCTCCAGCGTCCAAATGGTCAGGGGCGCGGGCCGTCGCAGTCGATGACGCTCGGTACCTCGCAGGTCAGTTCGGCCGGTCTCCGTTAGCGGACAGGCCGGTCGAACCTGACGCTCGCAGAGCGGAGTCCGCGTGCTCTTGCGGCGTGCGACGCTACACTCATCCCCATGGGGGTGGAGATCCGGCTGCGAGTCTGTGGCCTTTTTCACCGCACGCGAACACGTCGGAGGAACCTCGCCATGCACGAAACACCGGTCGAATCGCGGCAGAAGCCGCCAGCACGCCAGAAAGTCCACCGGCTGGGGTTGGTGCTTTTCGTGGTGTATGTGGCGATGTACGTGGGGTTCATGGGCCTGGTGCTCGCGTGGCCTGAGGCGTTGTCGTGGCGGCCGGTGGCCGGTGTGAACCTGGCGATTCTCTCTGGATTGGGGCTAATCGTGGCCGCGATCCTGCTGGCGGTGGTCTTCATGCTCGCAGGCACGACGGAGGAAGATCATGCTGCATGAAGCATCTGTGACCGCCGTTCTCATTTTCGCAGCCTTCGTGGCGAGCGTGGTGGGTTTCTCTTTCTGGCTGGGCCGTCGCGGCCAATCCGCCACGGGCTACTACGCAGCCCATGGCCAGGTGCCTTGGTTTGTGAACGGCATCGCGTTTGCCGGTGATTACCTCTCCGCGGCCTCGTTCTTGGGGATCTGTGGGCTGATCGCCTTCAACGGGTACGACGGTTTCCTCTATTCAATCGGCTTTTTGGCTGGCTGGATCGTGGCCCTGTTTGTGATCGCCGAGCCGATCAAGACCCTGGGGAAGTTCACGTTTGCCGACGCGATCGATGCCCGCTTTAACAGCAAGGGCATCAAGCTCGTTGTCGCGATCTCCACGCTCGTGGTCAGCATCTTCTATCTGATTCCACAGATGGTTGGAGCGGGTGATCTGATCACACCGCTGCTCGGCCTCCCACATGCCTGGGGTGTGATTCTGGTGGGGGCGACGGTGACCTGGATCGTGGTCACGGCCGGCATGGTCTCGACGACCTGGGTGCAGTTCATCAAGGGCTCGCTGTTGGTCGTGGTGTGCGGGGTGCTCGTGGTGATGATCCTTGATCGTGGGCTTACCGTGAACAGCGAGGATCTTTCTGAGCAGGTCCGCACGGTCACGCCTGATGGTCAGGTGCTCATCGACGGCGCGCCGCAGTCGGCAGATCACGATCTCCGTCCAGTGGGGAGCGTGCTGGAATTGCCTGGTGGAAAGACGTCGACCGGCCCACTGGGGCCGCTTTCCTATCTCGCAACGCTCGAGGACACGAAGGTGATCACCTGGAGCAGCCGGGTGGAAACCGACGAACGGGGCACGCACACCACCTTCTATCCCGTCGAACGCCGCGGCGGCGATCTGCTGGTGCCGGGAGGCTACTTCAAGGGGCTTGGTGACGGCACGCTGGCGGGCAAACTGAACTTCGCCAGCCTGATGCTGGCTTTGTTTTGTGGGACGGCTTCATTGCCGCACATCCTCATCCGCTACTACACGGTGAAGGACCGAGCCTCAGCCCGTCGCAGCACGGTGGTCGGCATCGCGGCGATCGGTGGTTTCTATGTGCTCACGCTCTACCTCGGCCTGGCGGCGATGACGAGCAACTGTCTCGACCCCACCACGTCCAACATGGCGGCGCCCCTGCTCGCGAAGAGTTTCAACGAGATGTTGTTCGCCGTGATTTCGGCGATCGCGTTCACGACCGTCCTGGGGACTGTCAGTGGGCTGATCATGGCGGGCAGTGGAGCGGTGGCGCACGACCTGCTGGAAAGCGTGTGCGGCTGGCAGTTGAGTGACCACGAGAAGGTTCGTTGTGGCAAGATCGCTGCGGTAGGCCTGGGTGTGGTCGCCATGGCCCTGGGCATTCTCTTTCGCAACTTCAACGTCAGCTTTCTTGTTGGCTGGGCGTTCAACATTGCCGCGAGTGCCAATCTTCCTGCCCTCGTGATGGTGCTGTTCTGGCCGAAAACGACGAAGCAGGGGGTGATCGCGGCGGTGACTGTGGGCATGGTGTCCTCGCTGGGCTGGATCCTGCTGTCTGCCGATACGTTCGAAAAGGTGTACGGCATTTCTGGGAGCACCTCGATCGTGCCCTTTAGCCAGCCGGGGTTGGTCACGATCCCGCTCGGTTTTCTCACGCTGGTGGCCGTGTCACTCGTTACCCAGAAGCGAGAGGCAGCGTAGCCGGCCACCTCCGCACCCTTGCAGGGGGTGGCCCATCCGGGATTCTTGTGGGTTGCTCGGAAGTTGCCGAGGCTGTCCGTGCCATCTCGCCGGACGTTCACTCCAGGCAT